>DASZWE010000457.1:0-11514 GCA_035546735.1 Puia sp. | reverse complement strand
AAGTTGTCTCCCGGATATACTTCGGACCAGGCTTTTTTCATCCGTGCAAGAACGGTTTTTAGCGGCTCACCGGTGATGCCGGGTGCAAGCGACACATTGATCGTATGTTCATTGCTTAGCTGGCTGCAGATGGCCAGCGGTCTTATCGGATTGTACAGCGACTCCTGATAAAAATCCGCCATAACACCTACCACGGGAGCGGATTCATCGTTATTCCATTTGATGCTCTTGCCAATAGCTTCTTGGGGATCTTTAAACCCAAGTGCGTGCAGGAATGTTTCATTGATGACGAGTGCATTGACCGTATCGCTGGCAGGTAGTTCCCTGCCGGCCAGGAGCTTCATCTGGTACAGCCGCATATAGTTCGAATCGGCCCCTTTTAGGTGTACAATGCCTTTAAACTCTTTTTTGCCATCGCTGAATTTCATATCGCTGGACCACACGCCGTTGGAAGAAGGGATGTCACTGGACAGGCTGACCATGGCAATACCGGGGATCGCCTTTAGCTTTTGCATCAATACGTATCGATGGCTGCGGACCGTGTCCTGCCCATTGGTTTCGAAATATACGATGGCGTCCTTGCGAAAACCCAGATCCTTATTGAGAGCATAGCTGATCTGCCTGCTCACCAGCAGCGCCCCTATAATGAATACTTGTGCGACGACGAACTGGCCTACCGTCAGGGTCTTTCGCAACCATTGGCGGCGGTCCGAGCCGCCTCCGGTGGGCAGGTGGCTCTTTAGCACCATCACCGGCCGGTAGGACGAGAGTATCAATGCAGGATAGAAGCCGGATAAAAGGCTGACACCTATCAGCAAAATGAATGCGAAGAGGAGGATATTGGGTTGCATCAGGTTATCGACCTGCAGCCCCTTTGGAATAAAGTCGGCAAATACCTGGAACAGCAGCGGAGCCAGGAGTACGGAAAGGATGACGGCGGCCAGCGTCAGCAGAAAAGTCTCACCAAAGAATTGTACTATCAGCTGTCTGCGGGAACCCCCGATGGTTTTCCGGATACCGATCTCCTTTGCACGGCGTACCGACTGCGCTGTAGTGAGATTGATAAAATTGATACAGGCCAGCAAGAGCAGCAGGATCGCTACGATGAGCAGACCATAGATAGTAGACCTGGATACGGAGGTATCTCCATTGAAGAAGTTGCGATAGGTCGAACTAAAATGCAGATCGCTTAAGGGCTGTAGTAAATAGGAGGTCTTATTGGTGCTCTTTGGATCATACCCGGCGTATTTACGATAGAGGGCATTAATACCGGCTTCCATTTGCGGGGCGCTGCGTCCCGGTGACAGCTTTACGAACAATTGGGAATTGGATGTAGTGCCGCCCCAGTTATCCAATTGAGGTGATTTTAGGTTCGTGGTGGTAAGGGTTGCCCAGGAGATAAATACCTTGCCACTAAAGGCGGTGTGATAATGCAGGTCCTTGACGATGCCTGTTACAATAGTACCCACGGAGTCATCGAAATAAAGCTTCCGGCCAATGATAGCATCCCGGCTAATGCCGGGGAAATACAGGCGGGCGCGAGATTCGGTCAATACCACCTGGTAGGGTTGAGATAGTGAAGTGGCCGGAGAACCTGCCAGCCAATCGTAGGAGATGAGCTGAAAATAGTTGGCGCCGGCATACATCATATGGTCCTGTGCTTTGAATACACCGGCTCCTGACTTGCCAGTGGTATCTACGCTGACCTTTCCATTGTTTATTACAAAGAAGGGGACGACGAGGTCGAATCCGGTGAGGTCCTTTTGTATGGCTCCTCCCATGGGGAATGTCACTCCTTTGTTATGCAAGGGTGTTCCTGAAAAATCATAATCGGTGACCACCCGGTAGATGCGGTCCCCATCGGGGTGACTCCGGTCGAAGCTCATGTGGTAGGACACTATCAGGTAGATGACCAGCGAGGCGCTGATCCCGATGGAGAGACCAATGATGTTGATGCCGGAGAAGACCTTATTGTGTTGAAGATTTCTCCAGGCGGCCCGGAAGTAGTTTTTCAGCATTTTTTCGTGAATTTGACCTGCAAAGACGGGACAGAAAAGATGCCATGTTTTAAAGTATTGAAAATAAGCAGATTGTTGGACAGGCCTTCGGGGGACTGTTCGTTTGCGATACAATTCCTGTTTTGGTACGATACAAAATGATCCGCTGGCTGGATGCCGGGTCGTCAGGAAGGCATGACCAGCTCGATACCCTCCTCTGTAATTTTTATTTTCCTTTCCTTGTACAGCCTCCCTGTCGTCATCTTGAAGGTTTTCTTACTCATGCCAAAGAAGGAATAAATGTCCTCCGGATCGGACTTGTCATGGTAAGGCAGCCGGCCCTTGTGCTCTTTTAGCAGCCGGAGTATCTTTTCGCCGGCGTCCTCTGTTCTTTCGTAACCTGGCTTGCCGGCCACCACATCGATCTGCGTTTCGCCGGAGGGGGCCTTTTCTGCAGGAACGATGTTCTTTATAAAACCCTTGAACTTGTCGCCAACGCGGATGTCCTGAAACACTTCATTGAAATGAAGGACGCCTGTGTGGCGGTTGTTGATGATAACGGTATAGCCGATGTCGGTGCGGCGCAGCACGGTGAGGTCGACCAGGTCTTTCTCTTTGACGGTGAGCTGTTCATTGCTGAGATAGGAGTCTATTTTCTCCGAGGCGGCCAGGCGGCCCGTCTGTTCGTCCAGGTATATTTTTACCAGGTAATCGCCGCCTTTGCGCATACCGGTGAGCTGGCGGGATTTTGGCACAAAAAGGTCTTTCATCAATCCCCAGTCGAGGAAGGCGCCCTGGGGGGTAACGCTGACGACGCGGAGCAGGACGATGTCGCCGAGAGTGCCTGATGGCTCCTGCGTGGTGGCGATCAGTCTGTCTTCACCGTCGTGGTACAGGAATACTTTGAGCTTGTCTCCCGGTCTGGCTCCTTTGGGGGCAAAGCGTTTGGGCAGGAGTATGCCTTCCCTGCCGTCATCCAGGATGAGGCCGAATGCGAGCTCCTTTTTTACTGTCAGCGTATTATATTCTCCGACATGGATCATGGGGCAAATCTACGATAATTCGTAGCTTCACACCCTCTATGAAGTATTTATCTATCCCCCGGTTAGCCCCCTTCGTATATGCCGTCCTGCTGACAGGAGGGATGGCGTCCTGTAAGGGACCAGGACCCCAAGCCACGGCCAAGGACACGACGCATCGTAGCGCTCAGGTATCGGATACGGTCTGGGAGATCGTCCACGACTCGACAGCATCGCATAACCTGGACGTCATTTACCGTACGCCTACGAAGTTCCAGCTCGCAAAAGGAGCCGGCCTTCCCAGCCGGACCTACGACCTCGACGGGGAAGCCTGGTTTTTTATACGGGATGCCGATAAAAAGCCTGTCACCATCCATACCCGTCAGCTGATCATCACCATACAATCTTCCTACGCACGGCTGCATATCGATGCCTTTGCCTCCAGTCCCGGTGAACAGGCGGACCTGCTGGAGGGACAGCTGAAGGTGACCAAGTCCTATCATTCTTCTACAGATAATGAGCCGGAGACCCTGCATTCAGGGGATATGGTGATGATCAACAAGGAAATCGACCTCATGGAAAAAGAGACGCTTGACTCGGCAGAGCGCAAGGCCGTGGAAAAGAAATTTCCGAAGACAGCGGGTATAGCTCCTCATAACTGATTACCGACAACCTTTCCTCCATCTTTAGCATAAAGGTCCGGGCGGGCCGGGCGTCCCCCCAAGCCAGCAACAGCCTGTCCCCAAAGCTGCCGAAACAGGTCAGCGTATCGGTGAGATAAACGATGCTGACCTTATGGGCCGAAGGGTCGTTGATATTGGATTCCAGCAGTTGGAAATAGTGATTGACAAAAGGAATGGGCTGGATGCCCAGCGTATCCGTCAATCCGGGGATCTTTTTGTCGAGGGTTTGCATCAGGCCGGCAATGGCGAAGCTCACTTTAAACGGCAAGGTTGGATTGGACTTTGGGAACTTTTCCCTGATGGCGGACCAGGTGAACAGGTCCAGGCCTTTGGAAAAGGACTGCTGCTGCAGGCGGAACTCCTGGTATGTGGCATGGAACACCTGCTGTTCGAAAGGCGTCGGAGAGGAGGCGTCTATGATCTGCTGGCAGGCCAGCTTTATGAGGGCCGTGGGCATGGAATGATATTTTGGTGAACAAATGAGCGTTTGGGTCAGGGATCAGGCTATAAGGCAGCAGCATTACACTGCCACACCTATCTGCAGGGTACCTGTATAGCCATTGGTGGTGTCCCCTGTCAGCGAAAGCAGCTCGCTGTTGTACGTGTCCTTCATGATATCATCGGTGGTGTTGGTCAGGGTATTCTGTCCGTGCGCCGAATACAGGGAAGTATTGTACACCGCCTTGGTGATAGTGTCCGGGAAGGCGATCTGGGTGGTGCATTTCAATACGGAATTGATAAAGACCTCTACGTGAATATGCGTGACCCTGCCTGTGTACCAGCCGGGATAGATGGTGGTGAACCTGACCTGTCCGCTGGCGTCGCTGAGCTGGATACCTCTAAAGAAAGTCTGGCCGGCATAGTCCTTTGTACCAAGGTAGCCAGGTTCGCTGTATTCGGAGTAGTAGCCGTCCTTATCGCAATGCCAGATATCGACGCGGGCCCCTTCGATGACGGTGCAATTGTTATTGCTGTTAACGATGGTGAGGACCAGGCTGAGGGGAACGCCTGTTTTCCCTTCCGTTATATCTGTTCTATAGATGGCAGAGTTGGCGCTAAGATCGTAGGGATAGGGGCCTGCCGTCTCCTGCGGCGTCGCCGAGCAGGTCGTAGTGGTAGTACCACCTGTGGCTGTGCCCGTGCTGTCGGTAGTGCTGCTGCTGCCACTGCCTGAACCGTTGCTTTTCGAGCATGCATCGATGATGACCGGAGCTATGGCGGTGAGGCCAAGGACTTTTGCCGTGTTCTTCAAAAAATCTTTTCTTTCCATAACTGTGATTTTAGGTGGTGAATAAATAGGCGCTGTCTGTACATGGATACGTCACCAGCAGGGAGAAAGTTGTGCTGTGGGAGGCCCTGAACCCTTATTTAACGGGAGTTTTGAGGTGAAAAGGACGAATTCAGCGGTGAATGGGGCGGCGGGAAAAAAACTCTTTTTCGTAGCTGATGCCGATGGGGATCTCTTTTCCTTCCAGGTAGATGGTCTTGTTGCGTATGTTCACGATGCTGGCAAGGTTGACGATATAGGACCGGTGTACGCGGATGAAGCGGGTGGCAGGCAGCTGGGAGAGGATAGCTTTCATGGTCATTCTTACCAGTAAGGGTGCTTTGTCCTGTAAGTGTATGCGGAGATAATCGTCCATGCCTTCGATAAGGTGTACATCGGCTATGGCGATCTTTACCAGGCTATAGTCTATGCGGATAAAAAGGAACTCATCTTCCGGTGCAGGCTGCCGGCGGGAGACGATCTCTTTTGCCTTGGCGACGGCTTGTTGAAAGCGGGCCTCCGTAAAAGGCTTTAGCAGGTAGTCCACGGCGTTGAGGTTGAAGCCTTCGACGGCGTATTCGCTGTGGGCAGTGGTAAAGATGACGAGCAGGGCGGTCCCGGTGACGTTGGATGGGGACTCATCTCCGGCGGGAGTGTCAGCGCCGGCAGGAGCATGTGGACCGGCGGGACGAAGATCCCGATAGAAGTCGATACCGGAGAGGGAAGGCATATTGATATCCAGGAACAGCAGATCGACGGGGTGGGTTTTTAGATATTTTATGGCCTCGCCTGGTTTTACGAAGGTTTTTTCCAGATGTAGGTCGTCCAGGCGGCTGGCGAAGCTTTCAATCACCTTCAGCGCGGGTAGTTCATCGTCTATTGCGATAGCTTTTATCATCTTGTCGGTGGGGAGGCCGCAGCCAGTTTCAAAGTTACAAAAACCCGGAAATCGTCCTTATTATCTTCTATGTCCAACGTGTGCTTATGGGGATAGAGCAAGGACAGTCGCCGTCTGGTATTGGCGATGCCGAGACCGCTGTGTTCTTCAGGGGTATGACGGACCTGAACCTTTTTGTTGAAAACTTCCAGATGGAGCTCGGAGCCTGTGATATTGACACTAATCCTTATTTCGGAATCTTCCTCGGGGTTGACGCCGTGTTTGAAAGCATTTTCAATAAAAGGGATAAGGATGAGAGGGGCGATCCTGAAGTGGGTGGTAGCGCCGGAATCATCGATGTGATAGCTCAGACGGATCGTCGGGCCAAACCTGAACTCCTGCAGGGCAATATAGTTGCGGATATAGTCGAGCTCCTGCCGGAGAGATACCATTTCCTTACCCGACTCGCCCAGGACATAGCGCATCATCCCCGACAGCCTGGTCACAGCATCAGGGGCCTTGTCGGAACGTTCGATGGTCAGCGCATAAATGCCGTTGAGAATGTTGAAAAGGAAGTGTGGGTTGATCCGGGCCTTCAGATAGGACAGTTCCGCCCGGAGCTTTTCCTTTTCCGCCTGTTTGAGCCGCTCGCGTATCTTCAGCAACAGCGCCAGGAACAGGACGAACAAAAAAACAAAGAGGTGCTGGCTGATGTCCATAAAGAAGTGGTGGGAGGGACCGTGAGGAAGGGGAGGAGGACCAGGAGTATTGCCGGGAACAGAATGCGGTGGCGCCGGGGGAGCGAAGTCCTGCGGGCCGTTAGGGCCGGGTGCGCGCATGACAGCTGGCGAACGGGGAGCATTCACGGAGGACGCCATAAAATCGATGGCGACAAATCCCGCCATATTGAGCAACAAAAAAAACAGGTATCGCCTGCCAAAATAAAATTTTGGGATGAGTCC
The DNA here is from genome assembly GCA_035546735.1 of Puia sp. Taxonomy (GTDB): domain Bacteria; phylum Bacteroidota; class Bacteroidia; order Chitinophagales; family Chitinophagaceae; genus Puia. The sequence continues at coordinate 4,709 of DASZWE010000457.1, read as the reverse complement.
ATAGTAATTTATATAAAACACCGCTATGACCAGGGCGTTGAAGAGGATCTCGCGCTGGGTGGGTGGATTGTTCAGATAGGCCCACAGGGACAGGTCCTCCGGTGAGAAGAGCAGCGGTAGCGCCAATACCACCAGGCATCCGGCCACATGTAATAATATCTGTTGGGTTCGGGCATTCATTCTATCTGTCCTTCGGACGAATCGCTTCCAGCGGTTCATATAAAAATATGGATTTTGGGGGGAATGGCCTACCTTTCAGTCATGCTTCCAGTCGTATCATACCAGATAGCTGACAGTATAGACGTAAAATCCCTTAAAACCACATTTAGCGAAGGTATCCATCATTCCGATGCGGATGAGCTGTTCTACAAAATGGGGCCGGAGTCCTATGTATATGTCTTCAAATATGGAGTGGTTTGTTTCTTAAATGCGGATGAGCGTACCTGTAAGCTCTTTCTCGAAAAGATCGCTCCCTACTGTAAGAATCCATTCGAACAGCACCTGAGCGAAGAGTTCCAGATCGAGACGGGCGCCCGGGAAAACAAGCTCGGATATAATAAGATAGAGATCGTCAGCGCGGATACGGATACGCTGCGCCTGATCATGCTGAATGTCAGCCAGTCGGTGGCGCTGGATTACTACTCTGAACAGACGAACCGGCTGTTGGAGGAAACGAACTCACACACACAAAGCCTGGAAAAGAGAGGCCGGCTTGCCATATCAGGCATGAACCTGAAGAAGTACATTGGGAAGACCCTTAACCTGAAGAATCGCATCTCCGAGAACCTCTATATATTCGACTCGCCCCCCGAGACATGGGAGGATGAAAATCTCAACCGGATCGATCTGGGGCTCAAAAGAACCTTTGACCTGCAGGAACGATTCAGGGATATCAAGGAAGGATTGGAGATCATTCGGGAGAACCTGGAGCTGTTCAAAGACCTTTTGCAATACCGGAACAGTACCGTGCTGGAATGGATCATCATTATCCTCGTGTCCGTCGAAGTCCTCAATCTTCTGCTAGAAAAGATCTTCAAATTTTAGATGTAGCGCATGGCCCTGGACGTGAAAAGAAACAAATTTCCCTTAAGGTAAAATATATATTAAAAGTTGTTATATGTTTATACGTTGCTGAAGTATAATTACTTATGACATTAACGGCTTTCCCAAAAGCCAAAATCTTTTATACTATCCGAATATAAATTGCATTTGGTTCCCGCTCCGTCTTTCTTTGATGGGTCATTCGGAACGATTGCCTGCCCTTCTCTTCTGAAGGCTCCGCGTGATCATTTCGTCTGACTGTTACACGACTCAGCGGGGCTGTGCCCGGCTGGTGCACCATCATTCAAACTAATCAAACAGCTATTTATGAGCAAAAAGCGATTGCTTGGGTTCATCGGGCATGTCTGCCTGATCGGCACATTCATGCTATTTGGGCTACGTTATGCCTATGCGCAGGACCGGACGATCACCGGGACGGTCAGCGATGAAAAGGGTGGGCCGCTGAACGGCGCCACTGTCAAAATAAAAGGTACCAGCTCCGGGGTTACCACCGATGTATCGGGTCATTTTTCCCTTGTAGTGCCGGCCAAAGCGTCCAGGGCGTCCAGGCTGGAGATATCGTATGTTGGATTCGAGACACAGGAGGTCGCGCTGCATGGCGGGGCATCCTTACAGGTCACTTTACAGGCTACGAAGAGCAGCCTGGATGAGGTGGTGGTAGTGGGGTATGGCGTTCAAAAGCGAAAGGATGTGACGGGGTCGGTGTCTTCCGTAAAAGGTAGCGCTATCAAGAACCAGCCGGTGACCAATGTCACGGAGGCGCTGCAGGGCCGGGCCGCGGGGGTGGAGGTCATCAAGAATTCGGGTCAGCCGGACGCCCAGCCGACGATCATTATCCGGGGTATCTCTTCGCTGCACCAACCGGGTCCTTTGTACATCGTGGACGGTGTGCGGGTGCCGGGGGACAATATCAATATCCAGGATATTGCTACCATCGATATCCTGAAGGATGCAAGCGCCGCCGCTGTCTATGGCTCGGCTGCCGCGGGCGGGGTCATCATCATCACTACCAAGAAAGGCGCGGGTTTGAAGCCGGTGATCAACCTCAACGCCCGCTATGGCGTCACAACTCCCAAGCTGGTACATCTGCTGGACAAGAATGATTTTATCAAGCTGTATAATATCACCCATCCCACCTTTTTTGCAGGGGCGACGCATACCGACACTTTGGCTAATACCGATTGGGTAAAAGCGTTGTATGGGAATGCATCCGAGCAGAATTACAATCTTTCCGTCTCGGGATCGGGCAACGTGATGGATTATCTTTTCTCCGGCTTTTACAATGCCCAGAAAGGCATCTACATCAAGAATTACTCGAACATCGCCGGCGCCCGTATCAATACGAACTACAAGCTGGCCGATTTTTTGAAGATAGGCGAAGAAGTGGCCGTATCACAGCGAAGGACGGCCCCCCTGGTGGGTACGGAGGCGCAGCTGCACAATGCTCCTTTCCGCACACAGCCGATCATCCCCATCATGAGAAAGGATGGAAGCTGGGGAGTAGTTCCTCCGGGATATAACGGATTAGCTTTTGGCGGTCCGAACCCCGTGGGCTCCGCTGCTTCGGCGGATGCACAGAACTACCGGAACAATCTCCAGGCGAATGTGTATGCGGAGGTGAAGCTGCCCTTGCATCTCTCTTTCCGGACAAATTTTGGCTACTCCTATTACCTGGAAACACAGGATTATTTTCAGAACTCCTTCAATTTCGGGAGCGTCACCAATACGAACAATTCGCTCAACAAATACTACATCGAGAGCACACAGCTGCTGAGCAACTATGTACTGACCTATGACCAGCATTTTGGCAAGCATGCCATCAATGCGGTAGCGGGGTATGAGCAGATCAAAAACACCTACAATACGGTGAATACGCTGATGACTTCAGTAGGCCTGGCGGATTACTCCTTTATACAGACCTCGCAGTCCTCTATTTCCGCCTCGGGCAATTACGACAACAACGGACTCATCAAGTCCCTGTTCGGCAAGCTGTATTACAATTACGACAATCGGTATTATATCTCCGGCACCATCCGGCAGGACGCCAATTTCACCGTATTCGGCCCTGACAGGCAAAGGGGCGTATTTGGCGCGGCCAGCGCCGGCTGGAATATCAGCGACGAGGCCTTCTTCAAACCGCTGACGGGCGCCGTGAATCTGCTGAAGCTGCGGGGCAGCTATGGCTCTTTGGGTAACAGTAACCTGCTGGCCTATACGTATGCCGCCACCTACAGCAAGTTCCTCGGGTCGTCCGGTCTGGGTTCTTTAGCGGGTGCGAACTTCGCGCCAGGGGCGCCGCTGCTGATCGGCAATGCGATCAATTCCATACCCAACCCCAACCTGCATTGGGAGACGGTGTACGAAACCAATATCGGACTGGATGGAGAAGCATTGACGGGCAAGCTGTATTTCTCCGTGGACTGGTATAACAAAACGACCAGGGATGTGCTGTACGCTTTGCCATTGTCGCTGAGCTCCGGATTTACGGTACCATATTTCACCAACATCGGTGAGGTCAGCAGCAAGGGGGTGGATATCATGCTGGGATACAGAAGCAAGATCGGCGAGCTGGGATATGATGTCAGCGTGAATGCGGGATTCAACAGGAACAAGGTGGTTGACCTGGATGGCATTACCACGGATGCGTTGTACGACGGCTATAACTATTACAACAATGGAAATTCCGGATATGGCATCATGGCGAACCAGACGCTGACCATAACCAAGGCGGGACTACCCTTTGGCAGCTTCTACGGATATAAGGTCCTGGGTCTTTTCAAGACAGATGCGGAGGCGGCGGCCGCCACTGCACAACCCGGCGCACGTGCGGGTGATCTGCATTTCGCCCATGACCCCAAGAATGGTCCGACATTGAATCTGCAGGACAGGCAGGTCATCGGCAACCCCAACCCCAAGCTGGTATATGGTATCAATATCCGGCTGAACTATAAGGCTTTTGACGCCTCCCTTCTCTTCAACGGCGTGGCGGGCGTGCAGCTTTTCAACGGGGTAAAGGCGTATGAGCAATATCCTTTTGCCGATGGCAATACTACCAGCAAGGTCTTTGGCGACTCCTACCTGGGCGCCAATGGGCTGACGGCTCAACCCCGATTGGGGATCGTGAATCCTGACGGCAGCTTCAACCTGGATCCCAATAAGAATTACACGTCGGTGAACAGCTATTTCGTGGAGAGCGGCGCTTATCTGAAGCTGAAGAATCTGCAGGTAGGCTATACTTTCTCGGGGGGTGTGTTGAACAGGATAGCTGTGAAGAATGCGCGGCTGTTTGTGATGGCCAATAACCTCTTTACGATCACGCATTATTCCGGACTCGATCCGGAGGTTGGCAGCGCGTTTTCGCAGGCATCGATGAATGGATTTGTCGGCACTACGGTAGGAGTGACCACCCGGGGGCTGGATGCTGTGTCGCAATATCCGCAGACCCGTATTTATTCGGCCGGGATAGATTTTAACTTTTAAACTTTCTTACAATGACCAGGAAAATATATTTGAATCAATCCGTCCGGACCATCTTTCCGGCCATGCTGACGCTGCTACTGATCACGGGCTGTACCAAGGACCCGTCGCTGGTGGCGCCCACCAATCAATATTCCACCAGCAACTATCCGGCGAGCCTGGATGATCTG
>DASZWE010000456.1:0-4206 GCA_035546735.1 Puia sp. | reverse complement strand
AGGTTGGTATCAGAAAAGCATAGTTGATATGCGTCAGCTTCGAATACTGTATCTGGCTCACATCCCCCGACCACGATGGCATGTAGCCGACAACTTTGAAAGAAGACACAGCCCTCGGCGTGGTAGAGCCCGCCCCTCCGGGACCCACCTCTTTCCGGCAGGAGCCAAAAAATAACAAGGTCAGTGCGCAACAGAAAAGAGTAAGCAATTTCATAACATAGATAGGTTTAAATATTAACAATAGGCCACTCCCCCGGCATGGTCAGGAGCCACCTGTTTCACAAATTGAACGCCGCACCCTAAAGCCCGGGCACGTTGAAATGCGTGTAAGAAGTAAAGCCCAGGAAAGTATTGTCATTTGGCACACCCAAAGGGTCCTGCAGCTCCCGCAGGTATTGAAGATGACTGGTCTTATAATAGTTATACGCCACCTCCGTACCGGGAAAGACCGGGCTCGATGTAGTACAATAATTACAACCCGTGGTCCGATGGTAGGCGGCATACATATAGTCGTACCCCGCGCTGATCCTGCTCGAATTCAATGTCCACAGGGAATTGTCACCCTGTATACGGGCCAACTCCGCGGCATAAGCATAGGCGGTCAGCGAATATTGATAATGCACGCAATCCTGCCGCACACAAAGCTCCGGCAAAGTCCCATCCGAATGGATGATAGAGGGCATCACCGACACCAGCGCATTGTAGCCATTCTGATATACAGTAGTGCTGTTCAGGAAGATACCAATGGCCATCTTGGCATAGCCTGCCGAAGCGTTCCAATTGTTGTTATAGGCAGGAGTATTGTTGATATAATTGTTCTTCACCAGGTTGAGATAGTTGGAGAACTGGTTGATATCCGCATTGGACCAGCCCGCGCCTGCACCATTCACTTTATAATACCGGATGATCTCCGCCGCCGCGACAAAGCTGGGCGTAGTCCAGGATGCCTCCAGGGCAGGCTGATTGGGATTCGTGGACCCATCCAGTAACGCATACGTCCTAAAGTTGTACGCCCACCCATTGAGGATGCCGATGGCCTGGGTAGCATACTCCGAATCACCGGTCTTAGCCCACCGTAATGCCAGCGCATACACCAGCTCCGCATCGCTGCGTATCTGCGCCTTTGAAGGCGAGGTCGCCCCGTTCGACCCCACTACCACCGTCGATGGGAAGGAAGTAGGATACGTGTGACTGTTGATAAAATCCAGCACCTTCTGATAGCTGGCCGTACGTACAGGATCGCCCCCGTTTACCTGCCCCCCTACAAGATCCAGGCTCGCCTGCGTGTTCAGAACACCGGGATGTACAAAGGAAGTGACGGCCCTTGGAGGAGTGGAGGCGGCAGCGCTGGCAGGAGCCGAAGCCTTCTTTTCACATTGGGACAAGCTGACCGATAATGCCACCAGGCCGATGCCTATCAGCCAGTAGCGACGTAATGTGTGTCCTTCGGACAAGGACCTTCCGGTCCGTTTTGTCGTTTTGTTCATAGAATTTTTTTATGGTTTCGTCCAAAGATATTCACCATTGGTACCCTTGAACAAGCTTTTTGCATAACTTATCTGCGCAATCGTTTCCGCGTACACATTGACGTAGTACACCGCTACAAAGGTCTGCTACGGCATAGCTACTGCCTAAGAAATGAATGCAACCCCAGCTACAGGTTTACCAGTAAATGCCCGTCGCTGGGACAACAGGTCTTCGGGCAGAGCCAGGCGGCTCGAAAAGTTTTTAACAGATGGCCCATCACAAGCGGGAAAAGCATAAATTTATCATCCACGCTAAATAGGGAGTTTCGAAAGCAAAATGACAGAGCACAAAACAAAGGATGGCCGTCCGTTCACGATCCGTCAACCCACTGAGGACGACGCCCGGAACATCATCGACTATTCAAGAATGCTCTTCGCCTCCACCGACCAGGTATTGACCACCCTGGAAGAATATACCGTCACCGTGCAGCAGGAACAGACCTGGATCAGCAATTTCAATGACGACCCTAATTCCGTCCTCCTCATTGCCGTTATGCAGCACCAGATAGCAGGTTTGCTGTTCTTTGTCGGCGGCCCCAAGAAAAAAAACGCCCACACAGGAGAATTGGGCGTCAGCGTACACCCCGATTTCCAAAGCTGTGGCATCGGCCGGCAACTCATCGTGTCGCTGATACAATGGGCGCAAAATAACCCCGTCATCGAAAAAGTATTTCTCAACGTCTTTGCCACCAACGAAAAGGCCATCCGTCTCTACAAGAACCTTGGCTTCACGGAAGAAGGCCGGTTCATCAGGGCCGTCAAACAGCCGGATGGGGCATATGTTGACGTATTACAAATGTATATCATGACAAAATAGCTTCCAGTCATCCCGCCTCCCTACCGTCCATCCTGCCCGCATATTTTCACCACATCGCTCATCAAATATTTCGCGGACATTTTAAGGCCATTTACCGAGATTTTTGCCCCTTTGGCCATTTTCATCTGGATCGACCCATTATAGCGGGGTAAATTTGCGGACATAAAAATTAACCTCCGTGAGAAAGTTGTTTTTTACATTATCGTTATTCTTATCGTTTGCACTAGTGAGTATGGCCCAGGCCCCTGCCGGGCAAAAAGGCGGCGCTAAGCCAGGCGCCCCCCCATCCATCGGTCGTGCGTATGGAAAAATTACCGACTCCGCCGGACAGCCCATGAACCAGGCATCCGTGCTGGTGTTGAGATCCACCATCGACCCCAATACCAAAAAGAAGAAGCTCGTACTTCTCAAAGGCACAGATACAAAGGCCAACGGCGAATTTGACCTGGAAGACCTTCCCATCGCCAGCCAGCTCGTCCTGAAACTGTCAGCCACCGGCTACAAACCACAGGACCTGTCTTTTATGATCATCCCACAACAAGCCGCAGCCGTACCCGGCAGCGACAACAGCAACCCCATGGGTAATCTCCCATCCTTTAGCAAGGATCTTGGTATCATAAAAATGACCACCGATACCAAAGAGCTCAGCACCGTCACCGTCACGGCAAAGACACCCGCCATGCGCCTCGACATGGATAAAAAAGTTTTCAACGTGGACAGGAACATCGTCAGCGCCGGCGGTACCGCACAGGATGTCATGCGCAACGTGCCCTCCGTCAATGTGGACATCGATGGTAACGTATCCCTCCGCGGCGCCTCACCCACCATCTTCGTGGACGGACGCCCTACCACCCTTTCCCTGGACCAGATCCCCGCGGACGCCATCGAAAGCGTGGAAGTCATGACCAACCCATCCGCCAAATATGATGCCTCCGGCGGCGGCTCCGGCATCATCAACATCGTACTGAAAAAGAACAGGAAACAAGGCTACAACGGATCCATCTCCGCCGGCATGGACTCCCACGGCGCACCCAATGCCCTCGTAGGGCTCAACGCCCGCCAGGGGAAGGTCAACGTCAGCCTCAACGGCATGTACATGGGCATGAACCCCAAGACCGTAGGCACAACGGACCGGTACACGTACCTGTCAGACACCACCACACATATCCTGCAGAGCGACCTTCAACGGGGCAAAGGGCATTTTATGTTTGGACAGCTGGGCTTTGACTTCTTCATCAGCAATAAGACCACCGTATCCGCCTCATATATCAAGGTGGGAGGCAGATTCACACCCACGGATATCTCCCATCTGCAGACAGACTCTCTCACTGACAACTGGCAAAAATCGGTATACTCCCTGAGAAGCTCCAACTCGGTCCGTAGCTTCGACGTCAATGGCGCACAGGTAGGCATGAAACACCTTTTTGCCAAGGAAGGTCACCAGCTGACAGCCGACGGATCGTATTTCCACGCCACGTCACATTCATCCTCGTTCTATACGACGGATTATTATACAGGCGCCCCCGGAACACCCGTCGCCAACACTACGTACCAACAGGTGCTGGGTACCGCCAACCCTTCCTTTACCACCATACAGACGGATTATACCAACCCCTTCGCCAAGGTCAAGCTGGAAGCAGGCTTGCGCGCTTCTTTCCAGACCCTGAACAACTTCATGGATACCTATAATGTGGACAAGAGCGGGAATGCACAGATCACGCCCTATGGCACCAGCAACTACAAAAGCACCAGCCGCGTATATGCCGCTTATGTAAACCTGTCCCATACCTATGGCAACTTCGGCTACTCGGTGGGCCTGCGGGCGGAAAGCTCCAACTATTCAGGCGATCTGCTGAACACGGG
>DASZWE010000455.1:0-11856 GCA_035546735.1 Puia sp. | reverse complement strand
AGTCGGCGCCATTACAGATAAAGATCAGGTCGGCTTCATATTCCTCCGCATTGCCGACATATACTACCTGGTCTGAAATATAGGAAACACATTTCCCCCAGTAAAACTCCACCTTATAATGTTCGGTGAGCCAGCCGGGGAGGGCGGCGATGGCCTCGCGCGGGTCTACGATCAGCTCATCCTTGCTATATAACCCCCCAACCAATCCATCCCCCACCACCGCGGGCGACAACTCCATAACAGCTTCCTTCCCCAACAATTGAACAGGCCGACCCTCCTTATGAAAGATCTCCGCCAGCTCCTGCAGCACCTGCCACTCGTCGGCATGATAGGCCAGATGCAGACTTCCGGCCGGCTCGGACCAGAATCCGGCCCTGGGAGAAAGCTCCTTCCATATCTCCCGGCTGCAGATCGCCCGGTGATATAGCTTACCTGCCGGCTGTCCAATGGGCCATATCATCCCGAAATTGCGGATCGAGGCGCCTACCGCCCTTTCACCACGCTCGAATACCTTTACCGAAAATCCCCGCTTGGCAAGAGCCCTGGCAGTAGCCAGCCCGACAATGCCCGCCCCAATAACAATAGCCGATCGAGTTTGCATCATTTTTCAGTCCTTTTGTGAATTCTTTCAAATAGCACCGCTCCCCACAACACCAGCACGATCCCGCCGGCCGCGGCGGCATAGAATAGACACGTAAAAAAATCCACCCAGGTATAATGGATCTTTACAAATTCCTTTACCAGCAGCACAATTACCGTACCCAGGTATCCAAAGGCATCGGCAATATATATGAGAAAGCCTACATTGCCGGGCACTTTATAAGCAGCCAGCATCCGCTCGAAATAAAAACAGTTATACGGCACATACCCCAGGTACAGCCCGGCCGAGGCAGTAATGATCCAGGTCACGGGAGAGATCATGTGCCAATGGTAGCCGGCAGTGGCGGCGGCAGCCAGCATAAAACCGCCGATGATGATCACGTTATTCAGCTGGAAGGCCTTATAGTTGCTCCTGATCAGGAAAAAACCTCCGACTACCGCCAGCACGATGAGGGATACGATGGTACTGGTGCGGGCAAATACATCGGCGCTATGCAGAAAGCCGGTCTCCGTCCACAATTCATTGGCAAAATCCTCACAGAAATCCCGGAGGATGGTCAGCATCACATACGCGATAACCACAGGGATAAGGGCAAAGCCAAACCTCCGCAGAAAATTCTTCCGCTGGGCTTTTTCCATCGGCAGCCGTATCGTACGCTGTGCAATATCTTCCCCGGACGGCGGTGGCGTTTGATGCAGCAGCCAGGTGCTCAACAAAAGAGGAATGACAAAAATAGCGCCGGCAAAAAAAGGCATCCAGTGCTCATTCACACCCGCATACAGCATCAGCCCTTTTCCGACTGTCTTGGCCAGCCCGGATGCAAAAATAAAGCTGGTCGCCAGAACAGCGCCCGTCAGCTCGGTGACACGCCGGCCTTCCAGGAACCCGAATACCAGCCCCCAGACCATCCCCAGCGGAAGACCGTTGATAAACATAAAAATGAAATTATACGGCATGGGTACCAGTCCAAAGAAAAACAGCGCGGCCCACGATATAGCTATCAGGCGGATGATATAGCCCGCCCGATGGGATGGCTGCATGGTGGCAATAAACCGGATCCCATAGAACTTACTGCACATATAACCCAGCACCTGGGAGATGACAAGTACCACCTTGTAGGAAATGCCCCACCAACGCACACCCTCATACGAGGCCGCCGTAAATGGCTTGCGAAACCCATACATACAGGAGTACACAACAAAGGAGGCCAGGGAAACATACAATATGAATACCCAGGCCGGGCTGTTCGACAACCTCGTCTTCAGCGTCGTGGACCGGCTCACCGGCGACTCGGACACCAGGGGAGATAGCATCGTCTCAGGCTTTTTCAATGATGGGGAGCAGCTCCTCCAGGTTGTCTATAATATGATCGGGTCCATATTCCTGCAGCTGCTGTCGGGTGTAGGCACCGGTAGTGACACTGACCACGATACGGCAACCGGCATTGCGGCCTTCTTCCACATCCACCTCCGTATCCCCGACCTTCAATACGTTATGGGCAGACGATATATTCAGCCGCTGCATCAGGCGGTTGATCATATCCGGCGAAGGACGCCCCTGGGGCACTTCGTCACTGCAGATCACGCTGTCTATATACCCGGCTCCATTATCCCAGTGAAGACGATGCAGAATGGTGTCGGTGATAGTCCGGGTAAATCCTGTATTCAGGGCAACCTTGATCCCTTTGTCATGCAGGGACGAAAAAAGCGCTTCCGCGTGCGGCAGCGGCCGAAGATCCGGGTCCTGTTGATAGAAAGAGAGCATATGCTGTATGAAACGATCGTGTATCTCCACAATAAGAGCGTCCCTGTCAACAGACGCCGTCGGCAAAAATCTATCCAACAGCTGCCGTATGGCATCCATCTTCCGCCATCCCATCACCCTCTTTACTTCATCCACAGGGATCTCCACATTCGCTGCCCGAAAGGCAGCTATAAAAGCATCGGCCACATTGCCGCTGTCCCTGACAGTAGTACCCGCAATATCAAAAACTACCAGTTGAATATTGTCCATAATAGTTATTTTTTTGTGAAGTCCCGCTCCCTCAGGTGCCGAAGCATCATTTGTCGATAATGTTCCAGGTTGGGCAGCGGCTTATGCTCGATCTTCGCCTCTTCATCCCAGGTCCGCATTTTTATGATAAGCTCAAAAAGAGGATATTGCTCAAAGGCCGTGGCCTCTTCTTCCGTCATAGGACCTCCCTGGTATTCGAGCGTACGTTTGCTGGCATCGGAAAGCCGCGCATAGTACGAAGGGTCCCGCACCGTCAGGTATCTCTTTGCCTCCACATGCGACGCTACCAAACGACCTATTTTTTTTGAAAAACCTTTTTCCAGAAGATATTCCGCGCCGATGGCCTCATGGTCCTTGATGCCAAACCGACCCATCCGCCCTTCTTCAGACGTCGCAGACTCCGTTATATGGCCTATGTCATGTAAGAAAGCCGCCAAAATAACTTCTTCGTCATACCCCTGCTCTTCCGCCAGCTCAGCGGCCTGCGCCATATGCTCCAATTGCGTGACCTTCTCACCGGCATATTCTTCTCCACCATAGCGCTCGTACATCCCGAATATCTCCTCTACGATGCCTTCTGCTTGTCGGTTGTCCATAATATTTATTTTACAATAGTTGATACGAAATGGCGCCGCACAGCATCAATATACTATAAAATTGTTTTCGCATGTACATTATTTTATCAGCCACATGGCCTGGTTGATATCGTCGCTGCCGCCATACTGGCTCTGAAGAGCGGCCTGGTAATTCACACCATTGGCCGTCGCCTCATTGGTGGGATATTGGAACCGCAGGGGTATCTTGCCGCCATTGCCCGTACCGGCACCCGTATTGAACGCGGGAATACCTGTCCTGCGCCATTGATAATACGCCTGCAGGCCGGAATTACGGGAATAGGCCAGATATTTCTGCGTCAGGATCTGCGAAAGCCCGTCGGCATTATCACCTTTGTATTGGACAGAAGGCTGGCTTAGGTAATCGGTGAAGGAAAAATGCACGGTGTACGTAAGATTGCCTGTGCCACCGGCATTACGGAAAACCACCGTATTGTCTCCATCCTTAATACCATAGAAGCCGAACATGGCCTTGATCCCATTCTGATACCATGTAGAGGCATCTCCGGTAGTCCATCCGCGATTGATGCCTTCCGCAATGCTGAAACATACCTCTGCATAGCTGAGGATGAGCGTAGGCTCAGCGGTATAGGTGGAATAGAAATGGTTGTAATTATAAAGACATACCTGGCCGGCGCCGGATAATGTCGAGAGGGTGCTGACATCAGCCCCTAAAGGCGCTCCGGCAAACGACTCATATGAAGTATCGGAATGCCCCAGTCCGCGGGCAGGTTCAGCCAATACCATCGCGCGAAGATCGTGTAATTGTCCCAGGGTGGTCACCAGCGTGGAACCCAGGTTCAAACGGCCAGCATTATTACCATAATTCGATGGATTGTCAGGGTAATAGTTATAGGTGCTGTTATATACATACTGCAGGTTGTCGTCGTTGCTGGTAAAAATAGGATACCTGGTAGGATTACCCACGATAGTGGCAAACTGCTGAGGTATCTGCAGATCGCTGGCGTCACCGGCTCTTTTGCTCAGCTCGGTCAGCACACGCAGCCTATAGCTGTTCACCACCTTCTGCCACTCCGTCAATGCCTTGAGACCTGTGGCATCGGAATAAAGACTGGTCTCCTGGTAATACCAGTCGCCGGAAAATTCCACGAAACCGTTGGCGATGAGGTCGGCCAGCAGCGTATTGGCGCTGTCCAGCCAGTTCAGCGATTGTTTAAAAATATCCTTTTGCGCGTCGTATTTCGGCGTGGCATTGGACGTTCCTTTCAGCGCGTCGGTCATTGGCAGATCCCCCACTTTTTCCGACATATTGACAAAAAAGAAGGCACGGAAGAAGAACCCAAGAGCGCGATAAGGGTTGCGATCAGTGCCGGCAGCTCTTTTTGCTTCCTTCTCCATTGAAAGCACACTGTTCAATGTCCCATAATTGAGCGCCGCGCTGCCGGTCCAGTACTTGTTATCTCCATAATAGTTATAGTTGGAGGCGATGAATTGATCCGCCTTGTCCTCGAAACCACCCGGAAAAACCATCAGGCCATTGAGATTGCTGCGAAGCACCAGACCCGGAGGCACGGCAGTAGGCAGGTTCTGATTCTGTGAATATTGTTCGAACTTCTTGGAGCACCCGGTTGCCGCCAGCAGCGCCGGAATGGCCAGGATGAATATGGACCGTCTGATATTGCGTTGCATAATGACTGGTTTTTAAAAAACTACATTTATGTTGAGCCCGTAGCTGCGGGTCGTGGGCGACTGCAGGCCATGTTCACGGGTTATGGTATTGAACTGATCGCGACCCGGGAATTGATCCACGTCCAGATCCTTGAACGCGCTGGGGAAGAAATAGAGCAGGTTCCGTCCCACAAGGCTCACATCTACCCGCTGGATAAATGATCTATGCAGGAATTTAGCCGGCAGTGAATAAGTGATCACCACTTCCCTCAGTTTCGCATAGGTCTTACTGACCATCGTATGCTGCGGGTCGTTGTAGAAACTACTGACATAGTCCTGGACCCAAATGGTGGCCGAGTCGTTCGGCACGAACGTAAGGCTCTTCGCATTGCTGATCACACCGGTGGCAGGATCATACGCTAAATTGCCGGAACCGCCTTGCACCTGCACACCGTCGCCACCCAGGATCGGACGCCCGTCGGCGCGTCTGGCCTCGGCATTATGCGTCGGATTATTGGGGTCGGGTCCGAAGTACCCGGCGTCTGCCATATGCTGAGACTCATACAGACGAGCCTGGCCAACTACACCGGTAGCTGTATTCAGACCACGACCGCCCTCGGTGAGCTTGCGCAGCACATAGTCCTGCAGCCTGCCGCCCACCATGCCATCGAATTGGAAAGAAAAGCTGAATGACTTATAAGAGAATTTGTTGTTGATACCCCATGCCCAGTCCGGATCGGCATGTCCCAGGTACTGCTGCTTCGGCAAAAAGATGGGAAAGCCGGATTCATCATAGATCGTTTTCCCGTCCGAAGTCATCGCCTCATAACTACCAAATAGCTTGTCCACACGGTCACCAATATGATAGGGATAACCGGTGCCGTTATTGAGCTCTGTAGCACCACCGGCAAAGGCCGCGAACACCTCCTTATAAGTAGACCAGTTGACCAGCACATCCCATCGAAAATCCTTCCGCTGAATGGGCGTACCCGTCAACGAAAGCTCTACACCCGTACGTTTGGTGGTAAGACCATTGGTGACTATGGCAACAATACCGCTGGTTTCCGACACGGGTTGATTCGATATCTGCGGACCATCCTTGTATTGGAACCAGGTACCGCTAAAGCCCAGCCTGTTGTGGATAAAGCGGGCATCCAGGCCAAACTCGTAATTCGTACGGGAACTGGGCTTGATGCCAGGATTGATCGTATAGTTTGGTGCGCTCGCCCCTGTGACATTGTTATACACCGGATAGGTCGTATACGGAGGAGTGGATAGGGAATAGGTAGGCCCGTCATACGGCGTATAATAGCCCGTGCCGTAACCCACCGGGCTGGCGATACCAAGGCTCTGGAAAGCCGTACCCGCATAGGCGGTGGTGCCGCCATCCTTTACATTGGCATAGCTGCCGCGCGCCTTGAAAAAAGTAATAAAAGAAGGTAGCTCGATATAGTCCGACAGCGGAGTGCTCAGTGCAACAGAAGGATAGAAATAGGCATTCTTGCCTACCGGCAAAGCGCTGGTCTTATCTACGCGCCCGGTAGTAGATACGGTGAAGTATTTTTTATAGGTCAGGTCAACGGAATAATACGCGCTCATCAACAACAGGTTGGAATTATAGGAATAGGACCTCACCGACTTGAGGCTATTGGCAAAAGTGTAGACGTTTGGCACAACCAGCTGGTCCGTGCTCGTATAGCTGGATACATATTTCATGTTCCGGGCGGAGCCACCGCCAAAGGCGCTGATGCTGATGCCGCTGTTGTTGATATTTTCCTTGTTGTAGCGTAAGAGCAGCTCGGTATTGTTCTCCCACAGGTCGCGCCGGTCTTCCCGGTAATTGCCATGGTTATGCTCGTCGCCATAGGGGTGGGCAGAGAAAGGCAGCTTCTCATTCCGCATCACGTTATACGTTGTAACATTGCTCCGGAGCAGCACATCCAGGTCCTTGTTGAACTTGTACGTGAAGGCCGCCCATCCATAGAGGTCGTTCTTGTAATGCCCTCTCAGCCACTCATAACTTTCAAACCAGGGATTGTGATATCTCTTGTATTCCACAAAATTGGATTGGACTCCTGCCTTACCCGGCTTCCAGTAGTTCCTGATGTTAGGGTCCAGCACGTTCCAGTCCGCCCCGGTCCAGATATCGATGTTATAGATGATGCTGTTGGGACCGTACGCCACGTCCGGGATATTGGGCGTAAACTGCCGGTTGTAGTTGATATTGGCCTCCACCTTGAACCTGTCGGTAACATTATAACTCCCCATGACATTCAGGTTAAGGGTACTCAGGCTCGTGTTGGGAACAATTCCTCTTTGGTAGCCGTCAGATACCGACATCCGTATCGCAGATTTGTCCGTCACGGACGAAAAATTGATATTGTTGGTCGTCAACAGACCCGTCTGAACGAAGTTCTGCAGGTTGTCCTTGCCACGCGCCACCCAGGGCGTCGGCTTGATATTGCCCACAAAAGGTTTTACGTTGGGACCAAAGCTGGTCGTATAGGTCGTGTTGGGATCGTATTCACCATCATACTGCGGTAGCAGACGACCGTCTAAAAGTGGTCCCCATACGTCATAGTCCTTGTCGTTACGACCTGAACCCGTACCGTTGGCGAGATAGTCGCCAAAAGCATACTGCTGATTGTCGCCGCCGCCATATTGATTCTGTACTTTAGGAATGGAGGTAAACCCTTTATTGATCTGTGTGCTGGAGTTGACTTCCACTGTCCAGCCCTTGGCATTCTTTTTCCCTCTTTTGGTCGTGATAAGAATGGCGCCATTGATACCACGGCTGCCATAAAGAGCGGCAGCAGTCGGGCCCTTCAACACCGTATAGGTCTCGATGTCATCGGGGCTGATATTCCAGGTGTCCGAGTTGATCGGAATACCGTCCACTACATAGAAGTTCAGCGGGGATCCGCGTAGTAGCACCGTAGGAGAGGCCAGCATTTCCTGGCTGATACCCACATTCAGACCAGCCACCTTTCCCGTAAGACCATTGATGGGGTTCGGTTCGCGGGCCTTGAGAAGATCGTCGCCCTTCACTTCCTGGACGGAATAACCTACCCGCTTCACCTCCTTCCTGATACCCAGCGCCGTCACTACCACTTCGCTCAGATTCTTACTATCTACCTTGACAGAGATGGCAAGCGTACTTTCACTTCCTACCGTCGACTCCTTCGAAGTGACCCCAATCCCCGTGATCACCAGCACATCCCCGTTGTTCGCTTTGATATTAAAACGCCCGTCCACATCCGTGGAAGTCCCCACATGGGTGCCCCTGATGACAATGGATGCACCGGCGACAGGGTTTCCGTCCACTTCGGACACGATGCGGCCGCTGATGATCCGTTGTGCATGAGTAAGAAGCGGGGACAAGAATAGGACTATCCATAGCCCTAAAAGAATGGGAGATCTACTTCTCATAAACAGTAAGTTTTTAGGTGTGCAATAATGTCTGTCCTCCTTACGAGCTCCTTCCTGTCGCTCCCGGGAAGATCGTATGCGGCGAAATTATCCGGACAATATGAAGACAAGGTTAGGCCGGAGTGAAGTAAATGTTAAGAGTTTACAAATACTAAACCAATGTTAAGTATTTATAAAATTCTCCGAACGGCTTGCGCGACTGGAAAATAAATCTAAAACAGGTATATCACCAGCAGGACGGCTTCAGCCGGTCCGACATTCTTGAGCTTGTGTTTGGTGCGCCCGTCAAAAAAAAGCGTATCGCCCTCATAGAGAACAAATACCTCTTTATCTATCTGGTACTCGATCGTACCTTTTAGTACATGCTTACATTCAAATGCGTCTGTAGTGATCATCTGCTTGCGAACAGCGCCCTTTTTTAATTCCAGCAAAACCACATCCGCGGCCTGGGTAGCGACGCTCCGGGTGAGTATGCGTTTATAAGAGAACCCCCTTACGGGCTCCTTCTCGAAGAGCTTCTCCTGGCCTTTCCGGATAATAAGAATATTACCCTTGGCAGCCGAGTCATGCATATCCTCGAAAAAGGTCTTCAGGTCCTCGTCCAGCGAATGGATGATATTAAATAGCACAGGCAGGGAAGGGACGGTACGATTGTTCTCTATCTGCGAGATAAGCCCCTTGCTGACGCCGGCCCTGCCAGCCAGCTGCTCCAGCGTAATATTCTTCTGCGTCCGCTTGGTCTTGATCTTGTCCCCGAGAAGTAAAATAAGTTCTTCGTTCATAACCCGTATGCCTGCAATATTTTTTTAAAGATAGCCGTATTCTCATACACTCCTTTAAAAAGTCCCGACCGCGGTCCATACGCAAACACAGGCACAGGAATGGCCGTATGATCATTGGTAGAGAATTGACCGCCAATATACCCTTCTGAATAATTGCCATCCAATAACGTAAGACCGCCCGTCTCATGGTCTGCCGTAACAATGACAAGGGTCTCCCCATCCTGATCGGCAAAACGCAATGCCTCGCCCACGGTCCTGTCGAAATCCATCACCTCCGTCGCAACATAGGGAAGATTGTTGTCGTGACCCCCATAATCTATTTGTGCACCTTCTGTCATAATAAAGAAGCCCGGCTTATTGCGGGACAGCAGATCGAGCGTCTTGCGCAAAGCGCGCTGCAGCCAGTCCCCCCGCCCGTTCAGCATCGACAGCCCGGCCTGCTTTTCCACTACGATCCATTTCCTGTTCACATCCATCTCCACACTATCCACCGACGGCACCACCGCATACTCCGGCCGCAGCGCTTGCAAAAGAGGCCCCGTCACGGCGGCCTTGCCCCCCTCCTTTAATATAGGCACATTCAAAAGGCTTTCATCACCGCTGCCCATCAGCACCTGTATAGGAGCGCCCCTAAGGTCGCGCAGGATCGCGCTGGCATTATCCCTTTCCGGCTGATGGGCATAAAAATCAGCCGGTGTGGCATCGGCAATATCGCCACAGGTGACCAGCCCGGTCCGGATCTTTTTCCTGTCCAGGATCACCGGCAGCAACGGCAGGGCCCTCCCCGTATGGTCGACGCCCACATAGCGGTTGTTGGTCTTTTCGCCGGAGGAAAAGGCCGTAGAACCGGGGGCCGAGTCCGTGACATAGCTGTCAAAGCTGCTGGTCTTCGACAATCCGATATTACGCATGCCGAAGATGTTCAGTCCTCCCTTATTGGCGGTATAGCCCGTGTATAGCTGGGCTAAACCCGTCCCGTCCCCGATGAGCAAAATGACATTCTTTACAGGCTTGTCGATACCATCCGTCTTATAGGTAGGCTGATATGGCTGATACGTGACGTCTCCCGTATAGGACGTCTTGGGCAGATGATGCAGGAACTCCGAAAGGGTCGCGATATGATCCGTATTGATATAATCTACCCCCAAATGCATGAACTGATACCACGCATTGATAAAATCAGGTGCATCCCAGAAACGCACCGTTTTTTTCATTTCATGCGCCATCTTCACCACCGCTTCCAGTCGTCCCCACTCCGCCGCTGGCACGACACCCTTGCCATTCCACTTCGAGAAGGCTTTAAAATCGTCGCTGAGCATGGCCACCTTATCCATGGCCGCCTTGTCATACTCGTCTGACAAGACCCCGTCGAACCATATCCAGGAAGGATAGGAGGGCCACAGCGAGGACGCAGGGCGGTTGCCTGTGATGACAAACCGGATACCCGGACACCCCGTCAGCTCGGGATATCTTTCCAGGACCTTTATCAGCCTGTCCAACGTATGGATGGAATCCGTCTTCAGATCGATGAGCACCTGTAAGGGCATCCCCGCCGTGAGATAGGGCCTGCCGCCATTCTTGCGTACACAGGCCAGCAATGGATCGAGATACCAGGCCTCCAGGGTCCGCTGCTTCGCCAGCTCCTTCTCCGAATGGGCTACCACCAGGCTGTCCTGCCTTAACCAAATATCGGCTTCGATGGAACCGAAACCTTCGTTGTAGGCGAGCCAGAAAGGCACTTTTTGCTCATAATCGTTGTGCGAATGGGCATTGCTGACAGAGTAGGCGGCGGGCTGCGCCTGCAGGCTAAAAATGGCCAATACGAGCAGGGCAGTGAGAGATCCTGTTTTATTCACGTGCAAAATGATTTTTAAAGGTGTTCATGCTCCCTTCGGGGGTCATCCGGCAATTATACAGTAAAAATCCTTACCGGCGTCTGTTAATATTCCGTTCACATTAAGCTCATAATTACTTAACAGTCAGGTAAAAGAGAAGTAATACAAAGTATGGACCTTTGAAAAACCACAATAATGGAAAAGCGACCCGTAGATGTAGTTGTTCTTTCAGATGTCCATCTCGGAACGTATGGCTGCCGTGCCAGGGAACTGGTCAACTATCTCAAAAGCATCACGCCTAACATCCTCATTCTGAATGGCGATATTATTGACGGCTGGCAATTTACGAAAAGATATTTTCCTGTGGCCCACATGATGGTATTGAAAGAGATCCTTCAATTCATCACCAACGGCACCCGGGTATTCTATATCACCGGCAATCACGACGAGATGATGCGCCGCTACACCGACATCCAGATCGGCAATTTTACGCTCACCGATAAGCTGGTGCTGGACATCGATAATAAAATGACCTGGATCTTCCACGGAGACGTTTTCGACAATACCACCAAAGGCGGCGCCAAGATCCTCGCCAAGCTGGGCAGCAGCGGATATGAAGGGCTGATCCTCTTCAATCGCTTCATAAATTTCATATTAAGATCACTTGGCCGCGAACGGGTATCCATCTCCAAAAAAGTAATGGCAGGCGTCAACAAGGCGGTAAGCAAGATCAACGATTTCGAGCTCATCGCGGCGGAACTGGCCATCAGGAAAAAATATGACTATGTCATTTGCGGTCATATCCACCAGCCTTGCAAAAAGGTAGTGGAGAACAAAGAAGGGAAAGTCACCTATCTGAACTCCGGGGACTGGGTAGAGCATCTTACCGCCCTGGAATATCATCAGAACGAATGGACTATTTTCGAGTACGACGAGAAGAAATTCCCCGGAAC
>DASZWE010000454.1:0-3727 GCA_035546735.1 Puia sp. | reverse complement strand
GGCGTGCTGGTGTCCTGGCAGCCGGAGACACACGAAGCGAAAGACATTCCGCCTGCAGCCACCGCCGCCAGAGCACCGGAGGAGATCCAGCAGGTGGAAGACCTTTATCTCAACGGCCTCCATCTCGAACAATACCGCCACGCGACCTATAATCCCATCGATTATTATGAAGAGGGCCTCCGGAGAAGCCCCGGCGACATACGCTGTAACAATGCTATGGGACTGCTGCTGCTACGTCGTGGACAGTTTGAAAAGGCGGAGCCGTATTTTCGAAAAGCCATCAAGACCCTTACCGGCCGCAACCCTAACCCTTATGATGGCGAGCCGTATTATAACCTGGGCTGGTCGCTGAAATTACAGGGCCGGCTGGACGAAGCCTTCGAGGCGTTTTACAAGGCCACCTGGAACGACGCCTGGCAGCACAGCGCTTTCCTGAACCTGGCCAGGATCGCTACCGCGCAAAAGAAATATACGGAAGCGCTGGCCCTGGTAGAAAAGTCGCTTGTCCGCAACTAACATAGCTCTACGGCCCGTCATTTGAAGACGGCGTTGCTGCGTAAAGCCGGCCAACCCACCGATGACTTTATCCGCGAGTCCCTGGTCCTCGATCCATTTAATTTCGGCGTTCTATTTGAGAGCCAGGCCTTACAACAAATGCGCACGCTGATGCGTAACACTGCACAAAATTATCTGGAGACCTCCCTCGACTATGCCCAGGCCGGGCTATACGCCGAGGCCATGCAGCTGCTGGAGATGTTCGACGTGCCGTCAACGCTCATAGGATATTATAAAGCATGGTTTGCTTACCAGGACGGACACATCGAAGAAGCAAAGAATCTTTATAAGATGGCTTCAACAGGCAACCCCGACGGCGTCTTCCCCAACAAGATCGAGGAAGTGCTGATCCTGCAAAAGGCCATCGAGCTTAACCCTTCGGATGCCAGAGCCCGTTATTACCTGGGCAATTTCTGGTATGACAAAAGACAGTATCCCGAAGCAATCGCCTGCTGGGAAGAAGCCATACGGCTGGACGCCACCTTCCCGACCACTTTCCGCAACCTGGCCCTGGCGTACTATAATAAGCTGGGCAAAAAAGACCAAGCGCGACAATACCTGGAAAAGGCCTTTGCCCTGGACCCATCCGACGCACGCGTGCTGATGGAGCTGGATCAGCTGTATAAGATCACGGGACGGCCTTTTGCCGAAAGGCTGACTTTGCTGGAAAAGCATCCGGTATTGATAGAATCCCGGGACGACCTTTATTTAGAAAGAGTCACGCTCTACAACAACCTGAAACAATACGAAAAAGCCCGCCAGCTGCTGGCTAATCGTAAGTTCCATCCCTGGGAGGGAGGCGAAGGAAAAGTAGTGGGACAATTCCTGCTATGTCATATCGAGCTGGCAAAGCAGGCGCTTGGCCGGCAGGAGTTCCAGAAAGCCATCGACCTGCTGTCCGTTGTGAAGACCTATCCGGTGAACCTGGGAGAAGGCAAGCTCTATGGGACACAGGAGAATGATATCGACTACCTCTTCGGCTGCGCTTACGAAGGGCTTGGTCAGACAGAAACTGCCAGGACGAAATTCAGAGAAGCCACCGTCGGTATCAGCCAGCCGGTGCAGGCCATATATTATAACGATCAGCAGCCCGACAAGATCATTTACCAGGCCCTGGCCTGGCTCAAGCTGAATGATCCATCGAGAGCCGCCGATATTTTCCGGAAATTTGTAGAATTTGGACGGCAGCATTTCGACGACAGGATCACTATCGATTATTTTGCGGTGTCATTACCCGATATGCTGGTCTTCGACCAGGACATCAACCTGCGCAATAAGATACATTGTACTTACCTCATCGGTCTGGGATATCTTGGCCTGGGCGAGGAAGCCAGGGGGCATAAATACCTGCAGGAGGTGCTGCAGATGGACATCAATCACCAGGGAGCGGCCGTCTATTTACAAATGGCCCCTTTTCAAAACGGGCCGGAGGATCGTTATCCGAAGGATATTTTATCACAGGCGTTAAAACAGGACAGTGCATGTTGAAGGAGAAGATAATCAGTACCCTGTATGACAGGCTGGATGGGAAGGATTTATTCTGGATCACGTTGAGGAATGGAACGACTACTGTCCGGGTGACCAACATAGGATGTTCCATCACTTCCATTCATACACCGGATCGTAATGGAATGTATAAGAACATCGTAGCGGGTTTTACCAGTCCCATGGACTATATCCGCAATCCATGGTATTTTGGATGCATCGTGGGGAGATATGTGAATCGCATTGGGGGCGCTTTGTTCTACCTGGACAGACAGGCTGTCCGGCTTTCGACAAATGACGGCAGCAACCACCTGCATGGAGGGTTCGAGGGCTTGTCCAGAAAGATATGGAACTTGAAAGAGATACTGGATAATGGGGTTGTATTCGAGTATATAAGCCCCGACGGAGAGGAGGGCTACCCTGGTAATCTGCGTGTACAGATGAAGTATACGCTGGATGAGGACAACAAGCTGGGATTGCGCTATACGGCTATAACGGACAAGCGGACCCCTGTCAACCTGTCCAATCATTCCTATTTCAATCTTTCCGGGTTCGATGATCCTACGATCAGGGATCATATGGTGATGATCAACGCAAAAGGCTACACGGAGAAATATGCGCAGAACCTTCCTACGGGCAGTATCCTGCCTTTGGAGGGAACGCCGCTGGATGTCGTGACGCCCGTCCGTTTTGGCGACCGCATAGACCGGCTGCCATTCGACAGGGGGTTCGATCACAATTATGTGCTGGATGGAAATCAGCCGGCGGCTGAGGTATATGATCCTTTGTCGGGGAGGGTGCTGAGAGTGACGACCGACAGACCCGGGGTCCAATTGTATACGGCCAACTGGTGGGATGGGTCCGTGCGGGGGGCGCATGATCAGCCCTATCGACAGCATGGAGCATTCGCATTGGAGACGCAGGCGTTCCCGGACAGTCCTAACCGGCCGGAATTTCCCAATACGATCCTGACGCCCGGAGAAATATATTGCACCAACACGTTTTTTGAATTTGATATAAAGTAATTTGCTGTCTATGTCAAGACATTCGTACAACAATTCCTATATTCTCGGAATATCTTTTATCTCCGCCCTGGGAGGATATCTTTTCGGATTTGACTTTGCGGTTATTGCCGGCGCCTTGCCTTTTTTGGAGAAACAGTTTGGACTGAATGAATATTGGGCAGGATTTGCCACGGCTGTCCTGGCTATTGGAGCCATTATCGGCTGTCTTATAGCCGGCTCGGTCGGTGACAAATATGGCAGGAAAAGAGGATTGCTGACCGCAGCGGCCATTTTTGGTCTTTCTTCCCTTGCCATGGCCTTTTCACCGTCGAGGGGTATTTTTATTTTCTCGCGTTGCATGGCTGGCATCGGCGTGGGCATGGCGTCCATGTTATCGCCTATGTATATTGCCGAGATCTCGCCCGCCCATTTGCGGGGCCGTATGGTGGCCACCAATCAGCTGACGATCGTTATCGGAATATTGATCACCAATATTGTCAACTATTCCTTGCGGAATATGGGTGAAGATGCCTGGCGGTGGATGTTCGGGCTGGGTATAGTTCCTTCTGCGCTTTTCTTTATCGGCGCGTGGTGGCTGCCCGAAAGCCCCCGCTGGCTGGTGCGGGCGGGCAGGAATGATCTTGCGGTTACGATCCTGGAAAGGATAGGGGGCGCGGATTTTG
>DASZWE010000453.1:0-2775 GCA_035546735.1 Puia sp. | reverse complement strand
CATCTTTGCCCTCATCATCACCCTGGGTGGCATGAAGGTCATTGGTTTCACCGACGTCATACAGGTCACCGTGCTTATCATCGGCGGCCTGGCCACCACCTACCTCGCGCTCACCGTCGTCTCCGAAAGCTTCGGCCTGGGCAGCAGCGCCCTGGAAGGCTTCAAAGCGCTCATGCGGGATGCACCCGAACATTTTAAAATGATCTTCCATAAGCCCACACAGGCCTCCCCGCAGCTGGAGATAGACAAATACCTCGTGCTGCCCGGCATCGCCATGTATTTCGCGGGCCAATGGATCGTAAACCTCAACTATTGGGGATGTAACCAGTATATCACACAACGCGCCCTGGGCGCCAACCTCAAGACGGCCCGTACAGGCATCCTCTTTGCCGGCCTCCTCAAGCTGATGATGCCTATTATCGTTATGCTGCCAGGTATCGCCGCCTATGTGCTGTATAAGAATGGACATCTCAACATCGAGGGCGGGCGGAAGGACTACGCTTATTCGGCGATTTTGGGCTACCTTCCATCGGGATTGAAAGGTCTGTCCATCGCAGCCCTGACGGCAGCCATCGTCGCTTCCCTCGCCGGAAAGGTGAACAGCATCTCCACCATCTTTACCCTGGACATCTATAAAAAATACTTCAACAAGGAGGCAGGCGAACAAAAAATGGTATGGACAGGCCGTCTCGTCGTCGCACTGGCGATGGTCGTCGCCATCCTCTTTACCTGGAAGGATCTGCTGGGGATTGGCGGCAAAGGAGGCTTTACCTTTATTCAGCAATACACCGGCTTCATCAGCCCCGGGGTATTTGCCATGTTCCTCCTGGGAATGTTCTGGAAAAGGACTACGGGCGCTGCCGCCATTGCGGGGCTGGTCACGGGTTTTGTCCTTTGCGTCTTTTTCAATGAATTCGCACCGCAGGTCTTTGGACACAACACGTTCTTCTATACGGCATTCCCTACCCAGGAAGAAGTCCATGGCGCCCTGCAGACGGTCTGGAGAATACCCTTCCTGATCTGTATGGGACTGGCCTTCTTCTTTACCATGCTCGTCATGGTCCTCATCAGCCTGGGCGGCCCCAAGGTCAATCCCAAGGCTTTTGTTCTGGACAAACAAATGTTCAAGGTGGCGCCTTCCACCCTGGTGCTCATCGTCATTACACTGGTCCTTTTAATGGCACTCTATGTAAAATTCTGGTGATCGGGACGGTCCAGTCACCAAAAATGTATTAATTTGACCAATAATTTCGGAGAGACCAAACATAACTATGAATCAAATGAATCGTTATCCGGGAGAAACAAGGGTTTTGGTGGCGGTGGACTGCATTATCTTTGGATTTGACGGGGCGGATATAAAGCTGCTTTTGGTACAAAGAGGGCTCAAACCCGAAAAAGGGAAGTGGAGTCTTATGGGAGGCTTTCTCCAACCCCAGGAAAGCCTCGACCAGGCAGCCAACCGGATCCTCAAAAAGCTCACCGGTCTGGAAGGCGTATATATGGAGCAGCTCCAGACCTTCTCGGACCCCCTCCGCGACCCGGTGGAGCGTACCCTTAGCGTAGCTTATTTTGCACTCATCGATATTCATCAATATGAGAAACAGCTCAGCCCTGAGTACCATCCCGAATGGTTCCTGCTAAAAAAGACTCCCGAGCTCATTTTCGATCATAAGAGAATGATGGAAATGGCTAAAAAAGAGCTGCGCTACAAGGCCGCCCTCCACCCCATCCTCTTCGAACTGCTGCCGGCCAAATTCACCATTCCCCAGTTGCAGATCCTGTATGAAGGGATCTACGACACCCGATTTGACAACCGGAATTTTAGCCGCAAGGTCCTTTCTACTGAATTGTTGATCAAGCAAAAAGAAAAGGATAAAGCCAATTCCAAAAAAGGCGCCTTCTACTACAAGTTGGACAAGCGGAAGTACAAGGCCAACTTCCAGGCCTTTCTCAACTTCATCCCTAATCCGGATAAGCTGTTGCTCTGACCATTCCCAGCCATAGCCCTGATAAGCTGCTGCGCTGATTCCCGCCGATGGGGGCTGCCAGGATTGCAGGTGATTTGTTTACGACAACGTTTGCGTAAATAATACGCTGTGCTTCAACGCGGCTTGCTAAAACCTCGAACCGCATTTATACATGCTGAATCCGGAAATATATGTCCTCTATGTCTTGGTAGATTCAATGAGAATGGTAATTTTGACAGTTATCTGAATGTCCGACCCGCCCTGTACCGTTTTTTAAAAAAAATTGATATATTTAGTTTTGAATGGTCACAAAAGTCGTGACGCGAGGGCAATTTCTATTGCCCTCTCTTATTTAACGCAAACTCCATGACCCGGAAACCTCTATCCCTCCTTGTTGTATTACTATCGACGCTATTGTCCTGTTCCGGACAGGATAAGAACAAATTCGATGAAAAAAGCCAACATCCCTCCATCCAGGTGATCACAGATCCACAGGAAGTGGCGACACTGCGTACGTCCATGGAAGAAAACATCCGCGAGAGAAATAAGGCCTTCAATCATATGGACAAAACGGTAGCCCGGCCATAAAAGCCCGGGTGGGAGAGCTCGCCCTGTTCATCTACCAGGCAAAACTGATCCCCGATGATAAGATCGAAGACCTTAAAAACTCCGTTGCTACCTCGGATGTGGCGGAAACGCTCCTCACCTGCCTGTTTGATTACGGCGACAAGCGGGTTGTTCCCATAGCCAATGATATATTAAAGAGGAAGATCCGGATCGTGGGACCGGTAAAAGCCCTGATCCGGCT
>DASZWE010000452.1:0-14335 GCA_035546735.1 Puia sp. | reverse complement strand
AAATACCGTTAATGATGGCAGCCCAAACACTTGATGTGTTCCAGGTCATCGCCGACCCCAGCCGCAGGCAAATGATGCACCTGCTGTCAAGGGACAGCATGACGATAAACGCCCTGGCCAAAAATTTCGACATGAGCCGTCCGGCTGTTTCAAAACACATAAAGATCATGTACAACGCCGGCTTCATTTCCATTACGGATATTGGCAGAGAACGTTACTGCACGCTGAAACAAGATGGCTTTAACGAGCTGCAAAACTTCATCAGCTGCTTCGATAAATTCTGGGCGACCAAATTGAAAAAACTGGAAACGATCTTAAACACCAAAGCCAGATCAAATGAAAAACCAAAGCTTTAGTACCAGCATCGAGCTGGAGGCTGCTCCCCACGTAGTTTTCGAATGTATCAAAGATATTCCCATCTGGTGGACCAGGGACTTTGAAGGCAGCACTGCCAACCTGAATGATGAATTTGTCATTTGCCATCCGGGCAGCCATTATTCGAAACAGCAGCTGGTCGAGATCATTCCCAACAAGAAGATCGTGTGGCTGGTGACAGAGAGTACGCTCGACTGGCTGGAAAAAGACAAGTCCGAGTGGACAAACACAAAAATGATCTTTGAAATAATCCCCCAAGGCAATAAAACCCTGCTTCATTTTACACATGAAGGACTTGTTCCCGAAAAAGAGTCTTATATAAGGTGTAGCGAGGGTTGGACAACGGTGATCATGCAGCGGCTGTTCAACTATATTATTAAGGGGCAGACCGTATAAATAAGGCCATACGCCTACTCTTCCTCTGCCTAAAATAAAGATAAATCTTCCGAAAGGGAGGTTTTTTTGTAACACAATTACTAATATTTTTAGTAATTTTGGATGTCGGGAATTCTCGCATTAACCTTATGAATTGCAACCTATGATAAATAATGCCTACCCATTTGATCACACCAAGGCAAGCAGCTATAGGTTCACCAGCATTGGCAGGAAGCAGATAACAAAGGAAGTAGTCTTCACCCGCACCAGCCACAGGAATATTGTCAATATGGGTTTTGGAGATGTGTTACCCGATGGTTTAATTGATGATAAAGCTAATTCCAATAATGGTGATATTGTTAAGGTATTAGGGACGATCGTCCAGATTATGATAGACTTCACTAACAAATTTCCGGATTCAGAAATATTCTTCGCCGGCAATACACCCGAACGTTCAAAACTATACTTCAGAATTATTCATACTCATTACCATAAATTAAGTAAGATATTTATAATCAATATTTTAGAACCCTAAGAAATGGCTTTATTGAACGTCCATTTGAACCTGAATTAACTGTCACATTTATAGGATTCCTCGTTAAAAGAATTCATTAACTTTGATATATGCCTGCTGCAAAAAAACATACCTCCGGTATCAAAAAACGCAAAAAGCAGATCCCACCTGTTGTCGTGGTCACTAATACATTCATACCAGCAGAGGAAAATCCATTTCCGGAAAAGCTAAAAATGGCAGAAGAAATTCTTGGCAAGACCAGGTTCCTTGATCGTTGGTTACCATAAAATATTGATTATCAAGATAAAATTTCATTAAGGACAGGACTCTTACTTAGTGACGACTTCCTTTTATTTCCGCCATTTTCTCCTTTTCCGGTCATTCTGCCCGCTTTACCACCCGCCCGACCCGCCGTCCCCCCCTTTTTCCAGCCCACCCAGCCGCGTCCCCCGCAATTCATCCCGCCTTTTCTACCGTTTAAACAGGTATTATGCCATTCAGTGTACTATGTATTGTATAGTACCTGTTTTGTTCATTATCTTTGTTATGTCAACAATCACCAAAATCAACATCTTAAAAGATAATTTTTATGAACACGACAACCAACCTCCGCCAAACTCTCCTTAATGGAAGTAAAAAAGTAGCCATCATGATGGCAATGTTATTGACCCTGGGCGCCAGCTACAGCTTCGCCAACACCCCTGACTCCGCCAGCCGGGAGATCAGCAGCGACATAAGAAGCTCCTTCAAAAGGGATTTCCAAAACGCCCGCATCATCAGCGCCGAAGTCCGTAAGAACTTCACCAAGCTGACCTTCAGAATGGACGATATGGTCATGTTTGCCTACTACTCCGGGAATGGAGAGCTGTTAGCCATCACCCGTAACATCGTATCCTCCCAGCTGCCCCTGAACCTCCAAATGACCCTGAGGAACAACTACAATGGCTACTGGATCACAGAACTTTTCGAGCTCAGCGGCGACAATGACAACTGTTATTATGTCTCCCTGGAGAGCGCCGACAGCAAAGTTACTTTGCGTAGCAATGGCGACACCTGGGAAGTTTACTCCAGCTCCATAAAAAAATAGTACCCCACCGACATAGCCCACGAAAGCTCATCCATCCGGGTGAGCTTTTTTTATGTAACGCAGCTCCAGGATGCTGTTGTAATAGACATGACTCCCCTTCAGCAGAAACTGCTTTTCCACCGCACGCCGCCCATCGAACAATGGAATACCCTCCCCCAGCACCACCGGGATCACATGCAGATACAGCTCATCGATCAGATCGTGTTCCACCAGCAACCCATTGATCTGCCCTCCTCCAATACACCAGATATCGCCCCCGGCCCCCTGTTTCAGATCATGTACAAACCCGGCCGGGTCCTCCGATACAAATTCCACAAACTCCGTATTCACCTGGTCCTTCCGCCGCGTGAAGACAAAGTTCTTCTTATCCGCATAAGGGAAGGGAATGTCGAAGGAAATTACCTGCTGATAGGTCTTATTGCCCATCAGTGTCACATCGATGGTCTTGATAAATGCACCATAACCAAAATCCAGCTTTTCCGGATTAGGGAAAGACGTGAGCCAGTCGATATTCCCATCCGCCCTGGCCACATAGCCATCCAGGCTCAAGGCCGAAAACAAGGTGATCTTCCGCATGTTTTTTTCACAAATAACGGCTGTGTCATCTTAATAAAATTGTACAGGATTTCCCTCGTAGAAAATAGTATTGGGGAATGCAGTATGCGCCTGCCCGGCCAGCACGGAACGACGGTATCGCAACGGGGTGATTCCGGCAAACTTCGCAAATACCCGGATAAAATGCGCCTGGTCGTAAAACCCCTGCTCATAGGCCACTTCTGTCAGGCTGAGACCGGGACATTCCGCAATCAATCTGATGGACTTGTTCACCTGCAACAGCTGAAGATAGGTTTGCGGCGTATGACCCACCGCATTTTTAAAAGCCCGTATAAATTGCTTGGGCGTATGACCGCTGTCCTTCAGATATGCTTTGATCCGGCCCTTTCGCAAAGGTTCAGTACCTACAGCCTCCATAAAGTCTGCTACGACGGAAGGCACCGGCGCAGGACGCGCCGCCGTTAACAGAAATCGCTCCAGCCGCCGGATCCTTTCTACCGGCGTCCTATCCTCCAAAAGCGCTGACTCTAAATGCCGCATCCTGTCCGCCCCCATGATCTCCGGCATTCCCACAGGCATCCCAAATCGCCAGGTGGGCAATCCGAACAGGCGATAAAGCCCCTCGGGCTTGAAAATAACACCCATGGCATGATGCCGCCCCCGCACGCTGGTCGTCACAGGTGTCGTATAGATGCCCGACAAAGCTCCCGTCGTAGTATAGTCAAAAGCCCGGCCGCCTATCTCCACCCGGAAGGCATCTCCCCAATTAAAAAGCAGCTCAGGGTGTAAAAACGGAATGCTTATACACCGGCAGCTGAGCTCATCCTCGGCATGATACCATATATGATCGACGCTGTCCCGCAGCTCATTTTCAGGTATGTAAACATAGACGCTCATTCTTTCAAAATTACAACAGGCTGCACGCTGCTGGTAAATATCCCGCTGAGAGATCACCCATGATCAATACAGCCTTTTATCGCCTTTCTCTTTCCATAGCCCGAATAAGGCAGCCGCTTCCTCGAGGGACTGGTAGTCAAAAGGGATCTTTCTATCTCCGGCAGCCACATTGATCTCGTGGTAAATAAATGCGTCGTCAAACCCTGCTCCGGCAGCCTCATCCCGGGTACTGGCATACACTACCCGCCTTGGCCGGGCCCAGTACAATGCCCCCAGGCACATCGGGCAGGGCTCACAGGAAGCATAGACATCACAATCCGTCAGCTGATAATTCCCCAGGCGCCGGCATGCATCCCGTATCGCCACTACCTCCGCATGCGCCGTCGGATCATTGGTGGATGTCACCTGGTTGGCCCCCTTTCCAATGACCTGTCCATCTTTTACGATGATACATCCAAAAGGTCCGCCCTGCCCAGCCTCTATGCCTTGTTTTGCCAATGCTATTGCCTGTTGTAAGAATTTTCTATCGATGTCCCTGGTCATATTTTGTATTTAAATCTCCTCAAAATTACCGTTTCCGTCACATTGTCCGCCCGCTGCCCCGGCATTGTCCGCCCGCTGCGCCGATTGTCCCGCCCCAAGTCCGAATATCCTGTCCATGTCATACCATGCCGTTCTGTATCCGGTACAGCAGATCCAGCCCGAATCCGGCTATCAGCAATCGTTCCTTTTTATCCTCCAGCAGTTGCTGCGTCCAGTCGACAAAGCCGCCATCCGCAATCTCCCACTCCCGCCCGGCCCCCTCGATGATCATCTTGAATTGGACACCCTTATAATACGCATTAGGGGATGGCGCATCCTCCCTTGCCACCTCCAGCCCCTCCTTCCCAAGGTATTCTGCCAGTCGCCCGATCAGCAAGCTTCCGGGACGGGCCGCCGACTCGTTATCCGTAACCGGACCTTGCCAAGGTTCCGCCCGATGGGGACCGCGTCGAAGCAGGGCCTCCGGCTCCCCCTCCCGCTTCAACAGCTTGAACCGCACCTGTTTCACTCCAAACACCTCTCTGAACAAGGACGACAATGCCAATAGCTGCTCCTTCAAAGCCTGACATTCCCAAAGGTGATCGCCCTGGTCCCGCCCCGCGCTCACCATACACCCTATCCTAAAATGAGGAGAAAACCCCTTCCCCTTTATTTCCTGCGCCCGAACATGCCGGTGCACCGTACACAGCCGGACCATTTCCCGTGGGGACAATACCCCCTTCTTCCGCATGTCGGCGATGTACAAGGCCATGGCATTGGTGGCATCCGCCACTACCTCCGTATTACGCACGGCCGAAACGATCTTCTTCTGACTCGTCGTTCCCACCACCGAACAGCTTCCCCACTGCGCCACAGGCGACAGCTCCAGGGGCTGAAAATTACAGCCCTTCAAATGACGAAGGGCTCCCAGTCCCCACTCCAGCATCGGGATCATATCCAGGTCCGAAGGGTGTACGAACCGATTGGCCCTGTATTGTTGCAAGAGTCGGGCGGGGCGAATACCCTCTACCCTCTTTTCATACACCGCCAGCAGCAGCGAATTCAATTCCGAGCCGGTGAGACCTTCGGCCAACAGTTCCACCAGGTGGGGTATGCCCAGCCTGTCGCCGATGTGTCGGACTATTTTATCTTCCATGAATCAAGGTTTGGCCTAATTTTATGTCCAAAAACGGGCTTTAGATAAATGTAGCCCGTTTTTCGGAAAGAAGGCCTGCTTCGCCACGAGAGAACTTGGTAAGACCTGCTTTGTCACGGTCCTCCCCGGGCTTCGCCCATACCCTTCGTCAGAAGAACTTCGTCAAAGCTCCATGTATTCGCTCTGTCTCGTCCCTACCCTTCGTTCCTCGGGTACTTCGTAAGGTCCTCCTCGGGTATCCCGAACGCAACCTTCGCTAAAGCTCGGTTGTAATTGTCCCGGCGGACAACGAGCCTGTGGCTCGTTTTTGGCAATCTGAAGAATTTCATCCACTTCTGAGGAAAATCTTCCCCAAAATTTCCCCTTTTCCACACTGTTTTTGGCCCAAAAAAGAATTTCAAAGCGGGTGAAATCTTCTGGACCATCTTTTGCGTATACTATCATGGCTTTTAATAGGATATTGGATTTTAGCAACGGCCTGGATATCTATCTGGGCTTTTTTTATTTCCGCAAGCCCTCCCAGTTGCTACATTTGTAATATGTACCAATCCTCACCCAGGAACCGCGCAAAGCGGTTCGTCCGTAGGA
This sequence comes from Puia sp., assembly GCA_035546735.1. GTDB lineage: Bacteria > Bacteroidota > Bacteroidia > Chitinophagales > Chitinophagaceae > Puia. The sequence goes on along the minus strand of DASZWE010000452.1, from coordinate 8,266 downwards.
CCAACATTAGCCGTATGCGTGAATTTGGCAACATTTTCTTTAAAGCCAAATTCACCTGCATTTCTGTCGGACTGTTGCTGACCTTATCCCTGGCCGTCCGCTGCCAAAACAATATATCGTCCTCGCCTACGCTGGCCGACCTCAACCAGGCCATCGGGCGTTCTACTCAATACGACGCCGAAAAAGAAAGGACCATTGCGCTGGCGCGAAAAAATGTTCTGGCCGCCGATCCGAACAACCTGCAATTCCTTTTTCACCTCTATCAGCCTCTTTACGATGAATACAAACTATATAATTACGACTCCGCCCGCCACTACGCACAGGAAATAGTCCGCGTAGCCCTCCGGCTAAATGACCCCGCCAGGATCGTAAATGCACGATTAAAGGTTTGTTTCTGCCTTTTATCCGCCGGCATGTTCAAAGAAACCCTGGACTCGCTGAAGGAGATCGACATCTCCGACGCCGGAGACCTCCTAAAGGCGGAATATTATGCGTTGATGGGTCGCTACTATTACGACCTGGGAGATTTCGACAATGACGCCTACAATACACCCGCCTATACCACGCTTGGCAACAAATACATCGACTCCGCATTGAATATCTTCGCACCGGGCTCTACCTGGGCTATTTACTACACCGGGCTCAAGGAAATAAAATCCAATAACAGAATGGCCGCCACGGCACATCTCTGGCAGCTGCTCTCCCGTACAGACCTCTCCGATCATGAGCTGGCGGTCACCGCCTCCACTCTCAGCGATATCTATATTTACAACGGACAGCCGGATACGGCCATCCAGCTGCTCATCCGGGCCGCCATCGCCGACATCCGCTCCTCTACCAAAGAGACAGCCGCCATTTTCAACCTGGCCCAGCTCCTCTATAAAAAAGGGGACGTAAAAAATGCCTCCTCCTACATCGAAGCCGCCATCCACAACGCCAGCTTTTATGGCGCCCGTCAAAGAAAGGTACAGGTCAGCGCCATCCTGCCCCTTATCGAAGGCGAGAAGATCACCCGCGTAGAAGCCCAGAAAAGGACCCTCATCACCTACTCGGTCATTACGACCCTCCTGCTGCTCATCGTCATCGTGCTGGCCATCGTCATATTCCGGCAGGTGAATAAGCTGAAGATCGCCCAGCGCAAGATCACCGAAGCCCATGAAAAGCTACAGGCTGCCAACGGGCGATTGCTGGAGGCCAACAACAAGCTATCCGAAGCCAACAAGATCAAGGAAGAATACATCGGCTACTTCTTCAATGCGGACTCCGAATTTTTTGCCAAGGTTGAAAAGTTTAAAAAATCCCTGGAACAAAAGATCGCCTATCGCAAATGGGAGGACCTCATCACCCTGGTGAACAATACCAACCTGAAAAAAGAAAAAGAAGAACTTTTACAAAACTTCGATAAGATATTCCTGAAGCTCTTCCCCGATTTTATACAAGACTTCAACGCTCTTTTTAAAGAAGAGGACAGGGTACAGCTAAAAGACCATGAATTCCTCAATACGGACCTGCGCATATTCGCCCTGATAAGAATGGGCATCCATGAGAATGAAAAGATCGCGCGTATCCTCGAATACTCCGTCAATACCATCAATACGTACAAGACCAAGATCAAGAACAAATCCATCGTCCCCAACGAAGAGTTCGAACAACGTATCATGGAGATAAAAACACTTTAGCTTCCATTTAACATTCGATGGCCTATCTTGGACGAATCGCCCTGGGCGGTTCCGGGGATGTAAATGACTGCCTATGCTCAAGAACTACTTCCTCATTGCCTGGCGTAACATCACCCGGAACAAGATATATAGCCTTATCAACATCCTCGGCCTTACGCTCGGCATATGCGCCTGCCTGGTCATTTTCCCCATCATTCATTACGAGCTTGGCTTCGACAATTTTCATCCCGACGGAAAATATATCTACAGGGTAATAGCCCACATGCAGATAGGCAATGAAAAGAACACCGAAGCAGCCGTTCCCCCTATCCTTCCGCAGACCGCCCGACAGGAAATACCGGGATGCGAAACGGTAGCCGCCTTTCATTTCCTTACCGACTCCACCATCATTACGGAACCACCCTATTTCTCCATCTTTAAATACGATTGGGTGGCAGGTGATCCCGCTACCTCTCTCAGTCGCCCCTTTAGCGTGGTGCTTTCGGAAGCCAGCGCCCGAATGCACTTCGGCAGCGCTATCCCCGCCAAGGTCATGGGAAAAGAACTTATATTCCGCGATTCGCTCAGGGTCACCGTCACAGGCATTGTAAAGGATTGGGAAGGCAATACCGACTTCCCCTACAATAGTTTTATTTCCCTTAGCACCGTACCCGTCAGCTTCCTGAAAGGAGGTATTGTACTCGATAAATGGGGCGAAGGAGATTTCCCCTGGACATCCGGAGCGTTTGTCAAACTGAAAAAAGATGCCGTACCCGGCCACATCGCCGCCCGAATGACAAACATCTACAATCAGCGCGCACATCTCCGGCCGGATATAAAAGTATCGTTCGCCCTTCAGCCTTTATCGGATGTGCATTTCAACCAGGAGGTCTGGGACGGTTTTCCCAAAGGCCACGCAGAGACACAATATATCCTGGCCGGTATTGCCATATTCATCCTGCTACTCGGAGTGATCAATTTTATCAATCTTTCCACCGCCCTGTCTATACGAAGAGCCAAAGAAGTCGGCGTCCGAAAAATATTGGGCAGCAGCCGGACGGCGCTGACCGTTCAGTTCCTCATCGAGACCGGTATTCTCACACTGTTCTCCCTCCTGCTGGCTGTTCTGCTGGTAAACCCCGTCCTCCACCTCTTTCATACCATGATCCCCGCCCGTCTGCATATCCGGGTCATAAGCCCCGGCATGTTGCTCTTCCTCACCATCATCGCAATAGTGACGACCTTGCTGTCCGGCGTCTACCCCGCACGGGTGCTGTCCTCCTGGCTTCCTGTACTATGCCTTAAAGGCGGCGGCGCCCCGACAGGCAGCGAAAAATGGTGGCTGCGCAAGGGGTTGATCGTCTTCCAGTTCACCATCTCTCTCATCTTCATCATCAGCACCCTGATCATCGGCCGTCAGATCGACTATATGCGCAGCGAAGGACTGGGATTCTCTACCGATGCCATCATCACCCTCGACACGCAAAGGGACGATACCACCAGGCGGGTAAAGGTCCTGGCAGAAAACCTGGCACATGTACCGGGAGTCAACAGGATAGCACGCCAGTCGTTCTCACCGATCACGAATTTTCATACCATGCTCCCCGTGCAATACCAGGGCAAACAGATCGTAAATATCTCCTCCGCGCTGCAGATTGCCGACAGTAATTTTATACCCCTGTATAAAATAAAATTATTGGCAGGCGAGAACTTACGGCCAGCGGACTCGCTGAAGGAACTTGTCATCAATGAATCCATGGTCAGGGCCATGGGGCTTACCAGCCCACATGAGGCCGTCGGCCAGTTCCTGTCCCTGGGCAATATGAAGCTACCCATCATCGGCGTCGTAGCCGACTACCACGAATATTCCTATCACTACAACATCCTACCGGTGTCCATGGCCGACCTTCCTGCCGCCGAACCCGGCATCGCCATAAAATTGGCCACCAGCGGAAAGAGCATAGGGCATTTTCAACATACCATCGCCCTTATAGAAAAGGAGTGGAAAGCCATCTATCCGGAAGCGCCCTTTACATACAGCTTCCTGGACGACGCTATTCAACGCATGTACGATAAGGAAAAAGAGACGGCCTTTCTCATGAGCGCCGCCATGTGCATCACCATCTTTATCTCCTGTATGGGACTGTTCGGTCTCTCCATGTTCACCGCCCGGCAACGGTCCAAAGAGGTGGGTATCCGAAAAGTGCTGGGCGCCAGCGCAGCCGGCATCAGCCTGCTGTTGAGCAGGAATGTTATGGCATTGGTAGCGCTGGCGACGGTCATCGCCTCGCCGATAGCCTGGTATGGGACGCAGGTATGGCTGCGGAACTTTGCCTACCGCACCAGCATCAGCCCATGGATCTTTGTCGTCGCCGGGCTTGCGGCGCTGGCCATAGCATTAGTCACCATCAGCTGGCAGACGATAAGGACAGCACTGATCAATCCGGCGCAGGTGCTGAGGTCGGAATAAAAGAGCTTACACGGCAGGATACATCAAAGCCGGATATTTTTTCGATAGTTCTTTATAACTAAAAATTTAGTTACTATATTTGGCGAAATAACTCCTCATATGCTCGGCAACTATCTTCTCGTGGCATGGCGGCATCTCCAAAGACACAGGCTGTATTCACTGATCAATGTCGCTGGTCTGGCACTGGGCATGGCCGTCGCTATGCTCATCGGGGTATGGGCCCGGGATGAGCTGACCTTCAATCACTGTCATTCCCGGCACGCGTCGATTGCCCGCATCCTGTCGATCACACGGGTGAATAATGAGGTGACAGTGGGTGAGTATGCTTCCGTTCCGATGGAGGCGGCGCTTCGCTCGCACGATCCTTCCGCATTCAGGGAGCTGGCGCTGGTCAGTCAGGGCAGCCATGTCCTGACAATAGGAGACAAGAATATCTCGCAGTGGGGAATGTGGGCGGAGCCGGCGTTCCCGGTGATGTTCAGTCTCCGGATGGTCAGCGGTAATGCTACGGCATTGAAAGATCCGTCATCGCTTCTGCTCAGCCAGTATGCGGCGCAGGCTCTCTTTGGCAGCACCGATGCGCTAAACCAAACGGTGACAGTGGACGGGAAGACGCAGTTGAAGGTTGGCGGAGTGTTTGCCGATCTGCCGGAAAATTCGCAATTCTATGGCGCCGGTGTTCTGATGGCCTGGGATAATAAAGATAATCGGGGCGCCACCATGGGTAACGATTGGTACGATCATCATTTTGAATTGTATACGGAATTGGCCGATGGCGTAACCGCAGCAGATGTCACCGCCCGGATCAAAGACGTCTCCAGATCCCATATGAAGGGTGGGTTTGAAGAGCTGGCCTTGCAGCCGATGGATCAGTGGCATTTATACAATGAGTTCAGGAACGGCAAGCAGGCAGGGGGTGAGATCCGAACGGTGAGATTGTTTATGGCCATCGGCGGCTTTATTTTGCTGCTGGCCTGCATCAACTTCATGAACCTTAGCACGGCGCGGGGCAATCAGCGGGCGAAGGAGGTGGGATTGAGAAAGACCGTTGGCTCCGGCCGCGGGCAATTGATCGTTCAATTCCTGGGCGAGTCATTGCTCATGACCTGCTTTTCGCTGGTCATCGCCATCGGACTGGCAGCGTTGCTGATGCCCTTGTTTGATCGTCTGGCCGGCAAGCAATTGGTCTTCCCCTGGGGATCCCCGGGGTTTTGGCTGGCGGCCGCCTGCTTTACGACGCTGACCGGGTTGCTGGCTGGCAGCTATCCGGCATTTTACCTGTCCGCTTTCAGGCCGATTGACGTGTTAAAAGGCGTATTCCGCACAGGCCGAAGCGCGGTAATAGCGCGAAAAACGCTTGTGGTCGTGCAGTTCACCATCTCCATCTCACTCATCATCGGCATTCTCGTGGTCCACCGGCAGATACGTTATGCGCAGGATCGTCCTGTCGGCTATACACGCGCGGGATTGATCACCGTCGGAATGAATGAGCCGGGTAGTGTAGAACATTTTGATGCGCTGCGGGCAGCACTGATACGATCGGGTGGCGTGAGCGAAGTGGCAGAGTCGTCCAGTCCCGCCACGGACGTAGAGAACGATATGCTGGGATACAATTGGAAAGGGCGCGATCCGAATACGACGCCGGTGATCGGAACCTTATTTGTCAGCTATGAATTTGGAAAAACGCTCGGCTGGCATTTGAAAGAAGGCCGGGACTTCTCACGCGACTTTCCGACGGACAGTGGCGCTTTTGTCATCAATGAAGCAGCGGCCCGGTATATGGGTCTTACGCATCCCGTCGGCGAATTCATCCGATGGCATAACGAGGACCATCCAATCATCGGCGTGATCCGTGACATGGTGATGGAGTCACCCTACCGGCCGGTTGAGCCGACTTTCTTTACGCTGCGCACAGACAGGCGTATTCACGTGATCACGATCCGGCTAAATCCAAACCTCGCCCAACGGACAGCGCTGGCCATGATCGAGCCTGTCTTCCGGAAATATTCCCCGGGCAGTCCGTTTGCTTACTCGTTCACGGATGAGAACTATGCGGCCAAGTTCCGCGCGGAGCAGCGGATCGGCGATCTGTCCGGAATGTTCACCCTGCTCGCATTGTTCATCTCCTGTCTCGGGTTGTTTGGCCTGGCTTCCTTCATCGCCGAACAGCGAACCCGCGAGATAGGCATCCGAAAGGTGCTTGGCGCAAGCGCTTTACAGCTTTGGGGTTTGTTGTCCCGGGAGTTCGTCCTGCTGGTGCTGATCGCCTTCACAACCGCGGCGCCGATTGCCTGGATTTGTGGTCAGGAATGGCTGCACGGATTTGATTACCGCACGAATTTCTCCGTATGGATCTTTGTCATCGCGGGTATCAGCGCTATCTCGATTACGCTGCTGGTGGTGAGCATTCAATCGGTGCGGGCCGCGCAGGCAAATCCGGTCAGGAGCCTGCGAGCGGAGTAATACTCACCGCCGCACCCCCGCCAGCCGCCAGCTTCACCGTCAGCCTGGTCTTACTTGTCACCATCACCTTCTCGATGACATACGACTCGGGCTTGCTACTCCAATCCGCATCCGGCCCGTCCTTATAGATAGTAGCCTGGTATTTCCTGCCCGCCTCCAGGAAATCCAGCGAAAGCGTCGCCGTACGGCTGTTCTCATCCGTTATAGCCCCGATGTACCAGTCCGGCCGCCCCTTCTCCTTACGGGCAATGGAGATATAATCCCCCGGCTCCGCCTCCAGCACCTTCGTATCATCCCAATCCACCGGCACGTCCCGGATGAACTGGAACGCATCCATATGCGCTTCATAATTCTCCGGCAGATCAGCCGCCATCTGCAGCGGGCTGTACAACGTCACATACAATGCCAGCTGCTTTGCCAGCGTCGTATGCACCTGCCTGCCCGGCACGGTCGAATAGCCCTTGATGCGGAATATCCCCGGCGTATAATCCATCGGTCCACCCATTAGCCGCGTGAAAGGAAGTATCGTCTCGTGCTCGGGATTGTTCCCTATGCTGAATGCATTGTACTCATTACCCCTACCCGCCTCACAGGCCAGCCAGTTGGGCCAGGTACGCTGCAGCCCGGTAGGACGCTCGGGCTCATGCGCATCCACCATCACATGATAATAAGCGGCTTTAGCGGCCACGCGGTTGTAGTGATTCACCATCCACTGACCGTCGTGATGCTCTCCCCTCGGTATGATCCTTCCTACATAACCCGTCTTTACGGAAGTATATCCGTACTTGTTCATAAACCGGAAAGCCGTATCCATCCGCCGCTCGTAGTTGGTGGCCGAGCCCGACGTCTCATTGTGCATGATGAGCTTCACCCCTTTGGAAGCCGCATACGACGTCAGCTCCGCAACGTCAAAGTCCGGATAAGGCGTGACGAAGTCGAAGACATCCTCCTTCCAGTTGCCAAACCAGTCTTCCCACCCTGTATTCCAGCCCTCGACCAGCACGCCCTGTATATTATTCTTTGCCGCGAAATCGATATACTTCTTTACATTGGCTGTATTGGCGCCATGACGGCCATTCGGGATCAGCTGCCCCTGCGCGTTCAGGCTGTCCGCATAATCCGAATAGCTCCAGGTGGCCTTGCCCGTCTGCATCTCCCACCATACCCCCACGAACTTCATAGGATGTATCCAGCTGGGGTCCGCTATCTTCGAAGGTTCATTCAGATTCAAAATGAGCTTGCTGGAAAGTATGTCCGCCGCCCGGTCGCTCACGATCACCGTCCGCCAGGGCGTAGCAAAAGGCGCATGCAGGTACGCCATATTCCCTACTGCGTCCGGCACCAGCGCAGATGTCAGCACACGGGTAGCTCTGTCCACATGCAGCTGCATCGCAGGATAATTGATCAACGCGGCCTCATGAATATTGATATAAAGCCCATCCTCACTCTTCATCATCAGCGGCGTCTGCACGGCATAGCGGTCGGGAGCCACCCGCACGGCAATATCCGTAGACTTCTCTACCAGCGCTGCATTGTCTATCTCGCTGATCCGTGAGGTAGTATACGGATACTCATTGGTGTCATAATCCCCCGGGATCCAAAAGGCTTTGTGATCCCCTGCCAGCGCAAACTGCGTCATCTCCCGCTGAACGATAAAATAATCCAGCTTCGACGC
>DASZWE010000451.1:0-7384 GCA_035546735.1 Puia sp. | reverse complement strand
ACAAATAAATATTAAACACGACTCCACCCCCAGCGCCAACCTCATCTCCCATCGCGCGATGAATGTCTTTCTCTCGGAGGCCGCAGGCTATTATATGTCGGACCCGGACAACCTCACCCTGTATAAGAACTCCGTTACCGTCAACGCCGCGGAAGGCCTCCTGGCCATCTATCACAATCTCAGACAGCCCACAGGCATCGATCAGCCGCTGCGCTCCTTCCTGAGCATCGGCGCCCGGGCCAATATGGCAGACGCCTATGCCGCCCATTCGGAAGGCAGACCTTATCACAACCAGTTCGGACTCCTGCTGAAACAAACATGGATCGGCCACACTACGGTTACTGCCACTCCGGAACAGATGAAACTCATGGACACCCTGCGCACCGCCATCCTGCATTCTACCGAAACGGCCATCCGGCAGCAGGCAGGCGATTTCACCTTCGACCCGGACCTCCCGTTGTTCTTCGAATTCGATTACGCCCATAAACAGGCCGGCACGCTCGCGAAAAGATTTATCTACAAGGTCATTTCCTTCCACTGGACCAGCATCAGCCTGTATGTACCGCTGATCACAGCAAATTATCAGGTAGCCCCCGACCTCGGCGAACCTGCCACCACCAAACACACTTACCCCCTTCACTTCAACATCACGCACACCCGGCTGTGGGAAGGCAGTAGGTTTGGAAGGATATATGCAACCCTGGCAGGTGATGCATCCCTGAGCAATTCCTGCGACGGCTACCTGCTCGACAAGTTCGGCAGTTTGTATACGGGAGATTATAAGATCTTTATTACTCCGGCTGTAAAAGGCCAGCTGGTTTGGTTCCCCACCAATTCACACATCGGTATCAGCTTTCAGCTGCAGCAGTCCATAGGTGACTACCATGCCCTCGATGGCATACTGGGCATACCTGTGGTGCTGATCAACAAGCAGGCGGAGGCCGCCGTGACCTTCGAATTCCAGGTTCGCTTTTATGACATGGGACATTCCATCGACACCGGCAGAGGACTCAACGGCCGAACAGCCATCGGACTCACAGCGGGTATTCCTTTCAGTAAGATCGCATTCTGATTCCTTGTACCCGATAGCCCTGGCCTGTCAGAACGGTGAGAACCACGATATCCACGCCCTTGCCGTCGAAGCAAGGACCATATCATAGCTGGTGGGCCCCGTCTGTACAAGGTAAAATCCCGCCGGATTGTACAGCAGCTGGTCCGACTTATCCACCGGTCCGCCCGCGGGAATGGTTCCTATATAGCCCAGCTCGGTGAAAGTGGCCCTTCCACCCGCGAAGGACGGCGGCGTGGCAGGCACCGAAAAATAATCGGCGAGCGCAAGCGCGTTGTTCTCTATTACCAGCGGTACAAATGCGTCCGCATTGGGATTGCCATTCTGGGGACCTAGCAAATTGGGGATATAGGCGAATTGATAAAACGGCCCTCCGGCATCGGTCACGTTCGTTACACCATAGGCGTCATCCACCCCATTGACGTGCCATCCGTTCCAGCTGGCCCAGTAAAAACCGTTGTCATTGGCATAATGCCACCACCGGCCAGGCGCATTCACGTCGTTGCTGAAAGGAGCCGTAGCGCCCTTTATTGTCGCAGACTGTCCACCTACGGTGGCTGTGATCGTCTGTGTTCCCGCATTCCAGACAAGGTTGTCGATGCTGGTCAGGGTCGTGCCGCCGGCTGCAATGGGAGTGGTAAAGACAATACCCGTAGCCGTTATATAATAGCTCGAGGTCTTGGATTGTGTCTGCCCGCCCGACGTCCAGGTGACGGTCATCGTCCTGTCGGCATTGGGGCGCAGCTCATAAGTAACGCCATTGACGGTGAGCCGCTTGAAATACTCGAGGATATTCAGCATGGCAGATGCATTGTTCCGGAGCGATCCGCTGTAATACGCATCCCGCTGCGCTTGCGTGGCCTTTACCAGGAGTCCGCTGGCGCCATTGAGATTACCGAGCAGATGGACGGTATCACCGGCATCCGTAGGTACGGTGCTGTCCGAAAAGGAGAACTCGAAGTCCGTCCCCCAGCCATAGCCGGCGCCGAATGGGCTCTTCGAGATAGCAGGATCAGGATCGCAAGGCACATGAAGATAGCTGTAGGTATCAAAGATCAATGCCGGCCTCGTCAGCTCCTTGATACGATAGCTCGAGCTTTTAGCCACAGACATCGACGTGTCGAAGTCGGAGAACATGACCACGGTATTGCTGTCGGTGAACTGTACATAATACGCCAGGGTGATGGCGGGACCGTTCTGGCTCACACCCTGGTTATAGGCGATGCCGGTAGTAGTCTCCATAAACATCCAGCCATAAGGCGCGCCCATAAGCTTACTCTGATAGGCGGCCAGCGCCTTTGCTATCCGCTGATCCGCCGTCTGCCCCCCAATGGTATCGGAGTCTTTTTTCTGACATCCGGCGCCTGCCATCATTATCACGAGCATATATAAAATAATCCTTTTCATCTTCCTTGTTTTAAGCTTTATTGCAGATAGTTCACAAAGGCGGTACGGCAGGTGGCCCTTAACGCATAAAAATCGATATTCCACACCCGTTTGAAATAATCGACGACAACGGCTTCCTTTTGTTTGATGGTCTGATATCCCGGCGAAGAAGGCCCTCCCGTCTGGCTCAGCAACGCCTCGTATTCATCATACCCTCCCGACGGACCGTTTGGACCCCCTGCCAGCATGCTGCTGACCATTTCCACAAAATCTTCGTCAGGAGCGGCCTGCGCATAGGACGTAATAAAGCCCAGCTGCCGTGCATCCGCATCGGATATATTGTACCAGTTGCCCGTATAGCCCGTAGAGATAGTCTTGAACGAGACAGGATACAAAACGTTATGGTTGAGAATATGCCCGAACTCATGGTGCATGGTATGCATCATCTGTTTGAAGGCATTCGAATCGGCCTTTTTACGACTATAATAGTTCACCTGGTAGAGAAGCATAGCCGTGCCGCCCTCCGCCTGTCCCAGGAAAATGGCGCCATTCGGAAGATATTCGGCGCTGCCGGCCAGTTCCAGCGCCTTGGGCAGATAACGTCTCAGGAAAACATTGCTCCCCGTCTGGATATTATAGGGGGCATACGCTACATTCAGCAGCGCCTTTAACACCGGTATTACGTTCGCCGCATCGGGCGGCGTGATGTCGCTGGGAAAATCCAGCATCCCCGGCTCCCACTTATAATAGACGGCCACATTATAGGGCACCGTAAGACTATCGTGAATGAATACATCGATGCTGTCCTGCTTCCAGTCATCGCCGCCCAATCCCACAGGGGGCGTGGTGAGGGGAGTGAAACTATCTTTTTTACAGGCCGTCATTCCACTCAGGATCGCCAGGCACAATACGGGTAATATTTTTGATATCAGTCGCATGATCGAAATTTTTATTTTGGATTAGGTTCGAGTCCGTCGGCAATAGCCTCCGGCGGCAGTTGCAATACCCTTCTATTGTCGCCTGCGGGAATAGAAGCTATGGGTGTGGAAAAATCCGATCCGTTGAATCGGTATATCGTCATACCCAGCCGTATATTATCCAGCCACCGGATACCTTCCTGGAAATACGTGAATCGCTTAAAATCCAGGGCCGTCTGGATAAGGGCGTTGGTGGCCGACAGTCCGTAGAAGTTGGACGCCTTCGTCGTGGTAACGTTATGGGCCGCCGGGCTGTAATTTTTGATATTCTTGCTCACCCAGGCATTCAGGTCCGCCAGCGCGGCGGTATTATTGGATGTACGCGCATAGGCCTCGGCCCTGTTCATCAGCACTTCCTCCATGCTGAACAGCGGGATCAGCCCATACCGGACGCCGAACGAAGCATTGCCCACGGTGTAAGGGCTCCATTTCGGGAAGTTGAACACCTGCGGTGTGGCCCCATACGTGATGATACCGATGTCACCACCCGTAACATTCGGCGCATTGAAGAAATAGACATTCAATCCCTGCCCATATCCATACCGGTACTGTGCATAGCTGTCGAAATAAGCGCTCTGCGCCTCCTGTAAAAGGATGTTGGCGGAATTGGAAGAAGAGACATAGTTGATCGCCAGCTGCTGATACTGCAGGTTGGCATAGTCGTTGACCTGGTCCCTTATCAGCGTGGCCGGATTGTTGCTGCCAAATACTGCCGACGCATGCGCGATCACCTGCGCATAGTCCCGTTTGAAAAGATAGAATCGCGCCGCAAAGGCATGCGCCGCCTGCAAGGTAAAATGGAACTTGGGAGCCGTTCCATAGATCTTGTCCTGGATAAGGGCCAGACCACGGGTCAGATCACTCTCGATATTGCTGTATACGGATGCTACAGTGCCCCGCTCATATTTTTGGAAGACGGAGCCCTGTGGCTGGGTGACATAGGGGATGCCGGGGTCGGTGGCGCTGGAGCTTGGATCATAGGGCTTGGCAAAGAGACACACGAGCATAAAATGCGCATAGGCCCGGCATACCAGCGCCTCGCCCTTCTGCGCGGCAAAATCGGCCGAATCCGGTCCGTTGCAATAGGTCAGCGCCTGGTTGGCCGTGGCAATGGCCTTATAACAGCTATCCCAATACGCTATGGGGCTGTCGAATCGCACGCTGGTGACATCCTCGAACCTGTATGACTGCGAATTGATCTGGTAAGACTCCGGATCGGCCGTGGCAGGCGCTGTTCCCTTATCCTCCGCATTGTCACTCATGGGCTCCATAAAAGGGATATAATTCGCATGTGGATACGCGGCCGCGAGCAGCTGTGTCACCTGGTCCACCGTAGTAATGACGGCCCGGTTGTCGGGAAGCTTGTCCAGCTGCTTGTTACAGCTCATCAGGCAAAGCCCCGGGCCTGAAATCAATAAATAAAAGATCACTTTCTTCATAAACGCATTATTTTGATCAGATCCCGAGTTTTAGTGAAAAAGTTATCTGTTTGTTCACCGGCAACGCCACCCCGCCCGATCCAAAGAATTCAGGGTCCTGTCCATGCAACCGGCTGTCGGAATAGATCAGCCATAAATTGTTCCCGGTGACGGACAGCGATCCGTTCCGCATACCTATCCGGCTCATCAGAGTGCCGGGCAGCAAGTAGGAGAAGGTCACCGCCTTCAGCCGCGCAAAGCCTCCGTCCGCCACCCTGTCGCTGGAATAATTGTAGTTGTTATACGGGAAGGCCGACTGCTGCTGCAGCAGGTAGCCGGCCTGTGTAAACATGGCCACGGAAGGTATGTTCGTCAGCTTGTCATCTCCCGGCAATTCCCATCTCTTTTTAAATTCATTGGGCAGGGCAAACATGTCCGAGTAGGCTACACCATAAACAGGACGCAGCCTTATCTTACTACCCATCTGAAAGGTGATCAGCACATTCAGCGAAAAATCCCTGTACCGGAAGGAGTTCGACCATCCGCCGGTAATGGTCGGATCGGCGGGTCCTTCGTATTTCAGGTACCTGGTATTGGTGCTTTGCAGGTTGACCACGGGGCTGACATTGCCACTGTCGTTCACGAATACGGGATAGCCCAAGTAAGGATCCAATCCCCTGTTGGCGACGGAAAAAAGACCGCGTACGGGGAATCCCTGCTGCGCACCGCCGCCCTCACCCACCAGCTGCCAGAGATTGGGGGTGCTCTTGAGATTGGTGATCTTCGTTACATTCCATCCCACGTTCAGGGTGCTGGCGATATTCCATTCCTTATCTGCGAGTATCCTTCCCGTCAACGATATATCCAGACCATGGGATTTCATGTCGGCATAATTGGCATACTGGTAAACCTCTCCACCAATGCCCGAAGTACGTATCAGCCCGATGAGGTCGAAGCTCTTGCGATCGTACCAGTCAACGGTAAGCCCCATTCTTTCATTGAAGAATCCCGCATCCACGCCCACATTCAGCTCATATTTCTTTTCCCAGGTCAGGTCCCCGTTCTTAAGGTCCTGAATCGTGATAGACGTCTGCTGGTCCTGCTGGTACTGCCGGTTGGTGATCTGCGACTTGAGAATGGTGGTGCTGTTGATGGCGTTGCCGACGCTGGCGTTCAACCCGTAGCTGGATTTCAGCATCAGGTGGCTCAATGTCGGCCTCACTCCTTGCAAGAACTGCTCCTGGTCTATATTCCAGACACCTGCCGCCGTCCAGGTAGGAAGCCAGCGGGCATGCGTGGAATTACCCATCCTGTTGGATCCATCGGCCCGGACAGTTCCCATCACGGTATATTTATTGTCGTAGGTATACTGTGCATTGGCGAAAAACGCTGCCGCACGTTCATAATCGTTGAACATGCCATAATAAGTATCATTATTCTCCACCATCTTTTTAAAGAAAAGATAGTTGACAAAAGGAGTGCCCCCTGTGTTATATTGGTAGCCTACCCCTACATCATTGGCGGTCTGACGATCCACCGACCGGTATTCCTGTCCCAGCAGCGCGGTCACGGCGTGTTTTCTGTCGTCAAAGGTCTCATTATAGCTGATGGTATTCCGGAAGGTGTAGTTCATCAGCGTCCTGTCCGTCCTTTTGTAAAAACCGCCATAAGGCAGCACGGACACCGCCTGGTTGAAAGGCAGCGTGGGGTCCTGGTACAGGAAGGGATTGGAGGCATTGATGATACTGTTATAGCCCGGCTGGTTGGGATCGCCCGCGCGATAGGCATTGGCTTCGTTGCTGTTCTCCAGTACGTCGTGCTCTTCCGTCGTCTTGACATAGCGGAGGGCGCCCGTGAAGTCGTAGGTGATATGAGGAGTGAGCTTATAGGACAGCCTGCCTTGCAGCCTTCCATCCAGCACGTTCAATTTGGTATAGTTGTTCTTTAGCTCGTACAGGATATTGAAAGGCGCAAAATTCTGGGTGGAGAAATTATACGATCCGTCATCATTATAAGCCGGCAGGGTCCTGGAAATGTTCAGCGCATAGCTGAAAGGATTGATATCGAAATCCCTGGAATAGGCGCCTATCAGCGGGTCTACGGTCCTGTTCTCCGTACCGGCCGTCTGCTGCTGACGGACATTACCGCCGGCGAGAAAACCAAAGGACAGGCGGCTGTTCATCGTATAGTCCTGGCGGAAGTTCAGCGTATAGCTTTTTACCCTGTCCACAACCGACCATCCCGGGTCGGTGAAGAAGCTGGTGGAGATATAGGACTGCGCCTTGTCGTTACCCGACGTGATGGACAGCGTATGCTGCTGGTTGACGGAATTCCGGAACAGCAGCTTGAACCAATCGGTATTGATATTGGCATATTTCATCAGAAAGGCCTCCCTGCCTTCCTTTGAATTTTCCACCCGTGGATTACCGTTGGCGTCAGGCGTTTGCAGCAGCTTGGCCAGCTCGCCGTAGATGCCCGAGTTGGCGGCATTCACCAGCTGCGGGTAGAATATGCCGTATTTACGCTCCAGCTCT
>DASZWE010000450.1:0-6351 GCA_035546735.1 Puia sp. | reverse complement strand
ACTTCCGCATGATAGAACATGGAAATGCGCGGGACGATCAAACCCACCGTATTGGTTTTGTTGCTTCTAAGACCCGAAGCCATGGCATTGCGCCTGTAACCTACTTTTTCCACCATCGCCATGACCTTGCTTCTTGTCTCCTTATGTACATGCGGATGGTTGTTCAGGACACGGGAGATCGTTGCCGGGGACAGCTTCAGTCTCCTGGCCAGGTCATGGATAGAGTGCTCGATGGAGGCTTTCTTTTTCATCCAGATAAATTACTGCCCATCCTGCTTCCAGGTTGCCAGCGGTCCGATGTTTTTTATAGCGGTGGCAGCGGCATGTTCCGGGATCAATGACACCGTCACGGCAGCGCTCGATCCGGCGGGCAGGGTAAATTCAAAACCTGTCCGGATAGTGCCGGGATTAGGGGCGTCGTAGCTATTAGGAGGCGGGTCGGTAGGCCATATCTTCATGGTGATGTCGCCGGGGCCATCCACACGCAGGAACAGCTTTTTGCCATCCTTTGTCAATTCGGCCGAATGCGACCCTGTTATTTTTACATGGGCCGACGTCAGCAATGTCCATCTGACCACCGCCGGCGTATCGGCCGCGGTGATCTCATCCCGAACTACGACCCATCGCCCGTCGACGATGGCGATACCCCGCCGCGCGGATGACAATGAACCTTTATAGACTTCGGAAAGGTCGGTTTGGGCGCTCATAAATTCAGGGGACGAAGAATGTCCTGTGATGGGTGCATATCCTTTCACCCATTGATGCTGGTCATTGACGGTAAGCGTATTATGAGCCTGGTTGACATACCGGAAAATGGTCCAGCGCTGGGCGTCCTGGCTTCTTCCGAAGATCTGCATGCCTTTGGATTCCAGTGACTCGTAATTCTGCGCGCCAAGGTCCATTGCCCATCGCACCCCATCAGCATCCATTACAAAGGAGCCGACGTCCATATGAGCGTGGTTGACATTCCCGGCGCCGCCCTTCATGCCTATATATATTGCGGATGAATCGGTCCATGAAGTACGCATCAATGCCACAGGGTTCTTGCCCCTGCCTACCCACATCCTGCTTTTGGGAGGATGTATGCTTTCGATGGGGATCCCCTTACCCCAGATCATCATGGCAGGCAGCAGGCGGTCGCGGATAGGACGGCGGGCGTCTTCGTTCAGCAGGCGGCTACGCTCCACCCACAATAAGGAAGGGTCTTCATTCTTTTGCGCAAACCAGAACATCGCGGGCTGGATGCCGCCACCTTCGCCCACATCCGAGAAATTAAATGGCTTGCCGGTAGGCCCGGTCATGTTTTCAAGGAATCCCGCGGTCTTTAAAAATCCCGGCATATCGCTGAGTCCGAAATCCTTTCCAAACGCTTTGTCCAGGGCGCTGATCAGCAATACATTGAAGCTGGTGCCATAACCCCAGTAACCATAGCCCTCGGGATAGTTCCCGTCCGGCCCCATATCCTTCATCGCAAATACGACATCTTCAATGGCCCGGTTGATGATCTGTTTAGCCAGTGCAGGGCTGTCCTCATAGATAGCCAGCGCTCCATAGGTCATGCCGGCATTGCACACAGGATTCCAGTTATGCTCCACCGTCAGCCAGCCATTGTTTTTCGGATCCAGCGATGGTTCGATGCCTTTATGCAGAATGGCGTCCCTGATGGTTGCGCGTGTGTCTTTGGAAAGTCCATCGTACAGCCAGTCATAACCAATCGACATGGCCATGGTCATTTCGGCTACATCCAGAAAGTGCGATGGATTCCAGTCGCTGAATGCGGCTATGGCTTTCATTTCCTTTTCCGCGCGCTGCAGGTATTTACGATCCCGCGTGGTACGGTACGCATAGGAGAGAAAGAACAGCCTTCGGAGGGCTTCCCTCGACTTGTCCAGCAGACGGCGACCGATCTTGATCCTTTCCACCGGTGGAAGTGCTATCATCCTGTCCGATTCCGCGACGATAGCCTGTTGCATTTTCATCCAGATCTTATCGCCGCCGATGGTCTTCTTTACGGCATTCTCTTCGCCTTGCAATAGAAGGATACGCGGGTGACCGGGAGGAGCAAGAGACCCAAGATGATCTATGGGATCCCCGTTACCTTCATAGGTATTGTTTTCCACGCTGCTGTTTTGCGCGGCATGCATTTCTACTCCGTCACCGTTGTTATATTGGATGCGGTTGTTGGTCACGGTGATATGATCATTGCCTTTGAACAGGTGCTCAGCTATCACGCCGCTGTGGTCGTTGGCTTCTATCAGGCATCCCTGCAGTGTCACCTGCCTGCTTTCCGACAGCAGGACGCCGTAAGAGCCATTACGGGCGATCTCGCAGCCGGTGATGGATACATTGCTGCAATGGTCCAATGCCGCACCGCAGCCAAAGGGAGAGGTCGCCAATCTGCTGCCG
Source organism: Puia sp. (assembly GCA_035546735.1). GTDB lineage: Bacteria > Bacteroidota > Bacteroidia > Chitinophagales > Chitinophagaceae > Puia. The sequence goes on along the minus strand of DASZWE010000450.1, from coordinate 3,945 downwards.
CTGATATGCACATCAGCGCAATGTTCCAGCAGCAAATTATGTGTCAGCCCCGGTCCGGGTGGAACGCTGGCGCCGTTCTCGCTGAGGTCGCAGCTGGTGATAGTGATGTCGCCGGCGCCGCTAACGGATATTCCGGAGTAAGTGGAATTCCGGACGGTGAGACCGATAAAATTGATCTGGTGCAGCTGTCCCTCCCTCTCTCCGCGGAACAAGATGCCGCCGCGGTTGTATCCGCCTTTGAATGAGCGGGAGGAATTCGGGTCCGAAGGGACCTCTGTTTTATTACCGCCCTCGATGATGAGGTTGCGGATGGTGACGTCATGCAGGCTGGTGTCGGCGTTGATCATGGCTTCCCGCTGACCCGATGCAGGGTCGAGGAAGAGGATAGTGGAATCGCCTTGCCCCATGATGGTGATGCCCGAAGGTATTTTCAAGGTGGCAGGGATGGTATGAATGCCCGCCCGAAGGACCACCCATTTGCTGCCGCCGGAGGCCGCCGCTGCGTCCAGCGCCTGCTGGATGGATTGACCCGGAGCAATGTATCGGGCGTCGGTGGGGATAGATGGGCGGGGTGAAGCGTTTCCCGCGCCCGCAATATAGGCGATGGCCGCTGATCTGGGAGGGCCCGTGTTTGGAAGGGGACTGGCAAAAGAAGCCCGCACGGCGGTGAGGATGCTGCGGGATGCCCTTGGCCGGACCGAATCGGCTGCGCGTTTCGTATAAGGCATGTCCACTCCCCGGGCGGTATAATGCCTGTATACATACTCATAGTCGTCCCTAAGCACTTTGCCGCGTTGTGAAATGGTGCAGTAGCAGTAGGGGGTCTCACCGAGCAGGAACCGGGCGGTGTATTCAAACCCCAACGCAATCCGGTTGTTAGCCATGGAGAAAAGATCGACACCCTGTGTATAGGCCACCTGCGCGGCCCCGGCAAATTCACCAATGCCGAGCTGTACATGTCCCTGGTCGCGGGGGCTTTCCTGGCATTCCCCATTGGGATAGATGTACTTGAAGATGCTGCCATTCACCGGCGCATGTTTGAAATGGTCGACGGCATTATTGAACAGCGGCCTATTGTCCGTGAATACCGCGATAGCCATCAGGGAGTGGATGATCGCCCCGTCCCAGTTGCCGTTGGCCTGTGGGTAATAGGGCCGCATCAACGGATAATATACCGTCGTGAGCAGGTGTGTGAAGGCGGCGATATCCTTTTGCTGCCATCCCGTGTTGGTATACCGCAAGATCTCTGCTGCGTTGCAAAGGAGATGGCCCGTCCATGCCGCCAGCAGCTTGGCATCGTTGTAATCGAAGTCCCACAGCGTGGAGGACCAGGCATTCAGGATGTCGATGGCTTTGTCCGCATATTTTTTATCGCGGGTAATATACCAGACCAGCGCATCATTATACGCCATGTTGGCGCATTTGGACAGGTCGTCGCCACCGATGTTCGGCCGGCCGTAGGGACCTCTCAAAACATGGGTATGCGCTTTAACTATAAAGGTCGTGTCTGTAGCGGATTTTAACCTGTCGAAGGCGTCTTTCCATGGCTGGCGGCCGTCGAGGACCATTTTTCTCATGTAATCGAGGTCGGCCGATGTCTGGTTGATGCCCGGATGGACAAAAGGCTGGGCGTTCGAAGTCATCGGACAGCAGCAGGTCATTCCTGACAATACCAGCAGGATCAGAAAGTAGGAGTATGTTCTCATGCGTTGGAATGAAGGATTAAAAGGTTGCCGTATATTCTTGCGGTCAGGTATGCCGGGTTATTTTCCATTACCCAAGGTGTACCGTTTCATGCTAAGGGTAGCTGTGTTCGTGGCCACCTTGTTGACAAAAACGTAGGCCCTGTATTTTCCGTCGGCAGTCTCGACCCACACGCCCGCATCCTGTTTCAGGTTGATGGCGTAGTCGGGCTCGCCCGTCAGGTCTATCTTCTGGAAATCCACATCGTCTATGAAGGTGTCTCCGTATTGTTCGTCGGGGGCGAGGTTGTGATCACGCAGGTTGAATACTTTCAATAATTTCGCGTCTCTGTTGACACCCGCGGGAAGGATGACGTCTGGCAGATACATTGGGTCGGCGGCCGGCGCTACCAGGGCATGGTTGAAAGTGCTGGTGCTATAGGTGCGGTACAGATATACCAGGTCGATGGAGCCGGCGTGAGCAGCGGCTCCTGTGGAATCATACACGGACATATCGCCGATGGAGATATACATTTGGGTCTTGTTGGTGACCTTCATATTGAGCGTCATGTCCATGTTGCTGATGGTATAGGGACCCATCTTCGTGGAGATGGATTCGCCATCGCTGCTTTTGGCGGTGAAGGTGATGGTCACGGTCTTGCCACGGGCTTCTTCGGGGATGACATAATAATAACGAAGAGTAGCCGCGGAAGTGTCGACGGTGTAGGTCACCGTGGTAGTGGCGCCGCTGTTGACATAGGGCGATCCTACGAGGACGCCGGTGTCCTTGCCGCTGTTGTTGACATCCGTGAAGTAAGATTTGTTCTCCATCCAGGTACCTGCGGCGCCCGCTATGGAAGCCTCTGCCGTGCAGGATGCCAGTTTCCCCTTGCTGGAAGGGATGGCCATGGCATAGGCAAATTCGATCTGCTGGCCTACGATGTTCGGGCCCAATGTTCTTTTGATGGCTTCGTCCTGCAGTTTGTTGGCAGCCGTTGGGAGTGAGTATCCATCCTTCTTGCAGGACACTGCCAACAGCGATAGCGTCGCCAGAAGGAAGGAAGTAAAGCCGATATATTGAGTTCTGTGTTGCATCTTGTTGTATTTAGAATGAATGATCATTACCTGGATTGAACGCTGACTACAACGCTATAGGTCTTTTGTATCTTTCTGTTACCGGATATGACGGTCCATTGCTTTGGGTGCAACGTATCGGAAAGATCGACAAAGCCTGTGATCTTGGGAGTGAGCTTGCAGTCCTGTGCCAGAGTGAATTGCGGGTAGAGATGTGTCAGGTCGGTGCCGAACAGTACTTTAACATTGATCTTGAGGGCTGTGGTATCGACGGTGGCGGTACCTGAGCGGACGCTGACATAGTCGGTGCCGAGCAGTTCGAAGCTGCTGACATAGCAGTCGGTGCGTGTGGTGATCAGCAGGCCGTCCTCATCCACGGGGATGCTTTTGCCGCAGGCGGCCCAGGTACCGGCCATCAGCAGGCCTATCAATGCTACTATTATATTAGGTTTCATTTTGTTTGAATTTTTGGATGTATCGGTTTATCTCCAGGGTATGTTCTGTGTCAGATTAGGATTCTTGTCTCTCTCCGACTGGGGGATCTTGTAGATATAGTCCTGTTGATAGCCGAGGTCGGAAACATTCTGATAGTAACGGTCTTTTTGTGCTCCCCAGGTGTCTATGCGCCATACGCCGGGTCCGCCGGGTGCTCCCCATATGCGTTCGATGGCGCGCCAGCGGCGGATGTCGAACGGACGTATGCCTTCGCCTATCAGCTCCACGATCCTTTCCTGCTCGATGGCATTGAAGAAGTCCTGGTAATTGTCTGTTTTGGAAGCATCCAGGGGAGGCAGGTTGCCCCTATGACGTACCTTGTTCACGAGGTCGATGGCGTCCTGCACCGGACCGGACACTTCATTGCTGGCTTCGGCATACATCAGATAGACATCTGCCAGCCGTATCACAGGCCAGGCATAATCTCCGTCGCTACGTCCCTGTCCCGCATAGTTGCGGACGAACTTACGGAACACATAGCCCGAGTTGCAGCCGTCCGTATTGTAGGTGATATAGTTTACGCCGTTGATGGTGACATTGCCGGCCCAGGTTTGGTAAATAAAGGGTACCATACCGGTGGATTTCTGAGAGGCGCTGCCGATGCTCTCCTCATAATCCCATTCGATAGTCGACTTCATGCGATAGTCCCGATCCCGGTAGCTGTTAGGATTAGTGGCCGAACCAGGCGTAGTCC
>DASZWE010000449.1:0-4736 GCA_035546735.1 Puia sp. | reverse complement strand
CATGCTTGTTATCATTTGTTTGTACTTTTTTGGATGTAGAAAGACCACTCCGGAGCCTCCGCCACCTACCGACTCGGTCAATCTGAAGAGCGGGTTGCTTCTTTACCTGCCTTTTAACGGCGATTTTGCCGACTCCAGCGGCAATAATAACCCTACAGTGCCGCACTTACCAATGATGAACATGGATATGCAAACCCCGCCTTTGGCGACGATGGTTCAGGAGGCAGACTGATCGTGACCAACAACGGCTCGATCAAATTCGACACAGCCTTCTCCGTCAGCATGAGCTTTATGGAACGGAACAACTCTCCCAGAACAATGCTGCTTTCCATGGTGAATACAGCCACTGGTAAGGGTGTGACTTTTGGATTTGGCAATTCGGCCCCAGCCACACGGGAAGTGGTCTTTGGCGTAATATCCAATCTTGCAAGCTGCGATGACGCTGCTGTGGGGACGAATACTGACAATGACACTGCTCACAATTTCATTCCGCAACCGGACAGCTGGTATAATATAGTTTGCACATATGACCATGGTGTGCAGGAAATATATATCAACGGAGTACTCACCGGCCGCCAAAGCGGCCCCTATATCTCCACCCGCATTTGTCCCGACGCAAAGGTAGTCATAGGCGGATGGTGGGATGGGGATGCTATATCCATCAATGGAAAAATAGATAATGTACGTCTTTATAACCGCGTACTTCTGCCGCAGGAGATTGCTATGCTCGCACAGCATTTTCAACCTGCCACGAACAGTATCCGGCAGTCGATCAGCACCCATTAACAATTAAGCCTTTCAATGTGTTCAGTGGGCTCCTGTTCAGGGAGCCCTTTTTGTTGTGACTGTTTTTGGTCTTATTTTTGAAATAAGGGGGCATATCTATGGGTCGTCTTATTATTATATCCAATCGCCTGCCCTTTTCCATTGACAGGGAAGGGGATAAGCTAAGTATCAGACAGAGTTCAGGCGGACTGGTATCCGCTATCAAAAGTTATTTCGAGAGCAATACGAATAAGGATCATCTGGCAGAGAAGCTGTGGATGGGTGTGGCGGATTTTCCCCAGCAAGACTGGGACCAGGCCGTTGCCTCCCATGCCTCCCGGCAGGATTTTGGCATCATTCCTCTATATGTAGATAAAGACCTCTATGACAACTACTACAATGGATTCTCCAATTCCGTGCTTTGGCCCCTTTTCCACTATTTTTCCTCGCTGGTGGAATATGAGAGCAGGTTCTTCGATGCCTATGTAGAGGTCAACCAGCAATTTGCAGAAAAGCTGGCGCCCTTGCTGCAGCCGGATGATCAGGTATGGATACACGACTACCAGCTGATGCTGTTGCCTTATCTGCTGCGTCAGAAAAAGCCGGATGCCACCATTGGGTTCTTTCTCCATATTCCCTTTCCATCCTACGAGATCTTCCGCCTGCTGCCGACGGAATGGAAAAAGCAGCTGCTGCAGGGAGTCATGGGCGCCGACCTCATCGGCTTTCATACTTATGATTATGTACAGCATTTTCTCCAATCCGTGAAAATGCTCCTGGGTGTGGACAGTTATTTTCACAACCTGCAGTACCAGGACAGGCTGGTGCGCATCGATCTTTTTCCCATCGGCATCGACTACAATAAGTTCTATAATGCAGCCAGCGATCCCGAAGTGCTGGACATGTGCAATAAGATCCGCAACAATCTCGAGGATAAAAAGATCATCTTTTCCGTGGACAGGCTCGATTATACCAAAGGGCTTTCCCACCGTCTCAGTGGTTTCGAGTACTTCCTGGAGAGGTATCCCGAATGGCGGGAGAAAATGGTCTTTATCCTGAACATCGTTCCCTCCCGCAGCAGCATACCTGCCTACCTGGATAGAAAAAAGATGATCGAGGAGAAGATAGGCACCATCAATGGGAGATTTTCCTCCATCAGCTGGCAGCCAGTTATCTACCGGTACAACCACCTTTCATTCAAGGAGCTGATAGCTTTATACCAGGCGGCCGATGTGGCGCTCATCACCCCCTTGCGGGATGGGATGAACCTGGTGGCAAAGGAATACGTAGCCAGCTGTGCCGCCGGAAGAGGGGTGCTGATCCTTAGCGAGCTGGCCGGCGCCGCCAGCGAGCTCAGCGAGGCAATACTGGTCAACCCAACGGATACGGCGGATGTCGCTTCCTCCATCACCCGGGCCCTGGCCATGCCGCTGTATGAACAGCGTAACAGGCTTGCCCTGATGCAGAGAAGGTTACAGGAATACGATGTGATAAAATGGATGAACGATTTCATGGATCAACTAACACAGGTGAAGCAGGAACAGAAAAAACAACAGGTAAAGGTAATGGATGACAAGGCAGTCACCGCCATCCGCCGGCATTATTTCAATGCGAGCAACCGCTGCATCCTTCTGGACTACGATGGTACGCTGGTGCCTTTTTCACGGCTGCCATCCGAAGCCTCTCCGGACAATGCGGTGAGAGATATGCTCGCCCGGCTCACGAGGGATAAAAAGAACCATGTCATCGTTATCAGCGGCCGGGACCTGTCTTCTCTCGATCGCTGGCTGGGCACTATGCCCCTGACGCTGGTGGCCGAGCATGGAGCCAGCTTTAAAATGCGCAATGGCACCTGGCAGCAGCTCGTATCCGTATCGGATCTTTGGAAGGATGAGATCCGTCGCATCATGCAGCTGTTCGTCATCCGGTGCGCGGGCTCCTTTATCGAGGAAAAACCCAATACCATCGCCTGGCACTATCGCAATACCCAGACGGGACTTGGGTTTTCCAGGTCGCGCGAGCTGCTCAACACACTGTCGCAGCTCATACAGAATACTACCTTACAGGTCATCGACGGCAATAAAGTGGTGGAAGTGCGCATTGCAGGTTTTGATAAAGGCGCCACCGCCCTCAAGATCGTGAATGAGCAGGACCCGGATTTTGTCCTGTGCATAGGCGATGACACGACGGATGAGGATATGTTCAAGGCGCTGGAAGGAGAGGCCTACACCATAAAGGTCAACAATGGCGCCTCTGCCGCACAATATACCATCCTGTCGCAGCAGCAGGTGCTGCCTCTTCTGAACAAGCTGATCACTCCCCAGGCTGAACCCCAGGTTCAAACATTAAAATAGATCTATGCGGCCGCACAAGTACAAGATGGGCATTATTGGAAATTGCTCCTACCTGGCTTATATCGACGACAGGGCGGATGTCAAATGGATGTGCATGCCCAGGTTCGACAGCAGCTTCCTCTTTGGCAGCCTGCTGGATGAAGAAAAAGGAGGGCATTTTTTTATCCGCCCCATGGACGATACTGCTATATCCTCTCAATACTACGTTCCCAACACCAACGTCCTTTGCACGGAATTCAAATGTCGCGATGGCCGTTTTGTAGTGAAGGACTGCGCTCCCCGCATGCGTATCCATGAGAGACAGTTCCGTCCCCTGATGCTGGTACGCAAAATAGAGCTTTTGGAGGGCGAGCCGGCCGTTCTGATCTCCTGTCAGCCAAGAGGAGATTATGGAAGGGTGGTGCCCGAATCCGTTATCGCAAGCAACCATATCCGTTATCTCAACCTGGATCAGCAGGTGCGTCTTACAACGGACGTGGCCCTGACCTATATACAAAAGGAACAGTCCTTTGTCCTCGACCAGGATCGTTATCTGGTGCTCACCTATGGCGAACCGCTGGAAGCTCCCCTGAAAGAGACGGCCGATGAGTTCATTCGCAAGACCACGGAGGACTGGCAGAGCTATATAAAGAGCTCCTATCTGCCCGATATCTACCAGGATGAGATCATCCGCAGCGCCCTGGTGCTGAAGCTGCATCAATACGAGGACACGGGCGGCATCATCGCCGCCGGTACTACCAGCCTCCCCGAGTTCCATGACAGCACCCGGAACTGGGACTACCGTTATTGCTGGTTCAGGGACGCACATTATACCCTGCGCGCCTTCAACCAGATCGGGCATTTTGAGGAGCTGGAAAAGTATTTCGATTTCATCTACAATATCATCCACAACGCCACCAACTCCCTCCAGCCATTGTACTCCATTACGGGAGATAAGAAATTGTATGAGACCACCGTCGAGCTCGAAGGCTACCTGGGCAACAAGCCCGTCCGCATCGGCAACAAGGCATATGTACAGTCGCAGCACGATGTATACGGACAGGTATTGGTAAGCCTTCTGCCTTTGTATTCGGACAAACGGCTCATCTTTAAGAAGAAGAGTAGCTATCGTAAGATCGTTCCCTGGCTGCTGGGACAGATCGAAAGGACCCTGGCGGAACCCGACTCCGGACTCTGGGAATTCCGGAAAGAGGTCCAGGTGCACACGTATACGCTCCTATTCCACTGGGCAGGCGCCAAGGCGGCCTATAAGATCGGCTCCCTTTTTAACGACCAGGACCTGATGGGCAAGGCACACCACCTGGCCATCGCCGCCGGCAAGCTCATCGAGAAGGCCTATGACCACGAGCGAAAGCTCTATCCACAGGCTATCGGCTCCATCAACCTGGATGCCAGTACACTGAGCATGATCACCATGGATTATATGCCGCACGATTCGGAAAAGGCCCGGCTGCATATTGCCGCCCTGGAAAAAGAGCTGCTGACGGATAAAGGACTGTTCTACCGGTACAAGCATTACGACGATTTTGGATTCCCGGAAAGCACCTTTCTCGTCTGCGCCTTCTGGTATGTAGATGCCCTTGCCTGTGTGGGAAGGATAGACGACGCCAGGCGCAA
>DASZWE010000448.1:0-3833 GCA_035546735.1 Puia sp. | reverse complement strand
AAGGGTACGATGAGGCAAAGGTGCTGAACAGCTGGGGTGTCGCCGCCTTTGTACTCACCTATCGCATACCGGATAGCGCTTATTGCATACATCCGGAGATAGCTCCTTTACAGGATGCGCAGCAGGCCATGCTCCAGGTGCGGCGCCATGCATCCGAATGGCATATCGATCCACACCGGGTGGGCATTATGGGATTTTCTGCAGGTGGTCATCTGGCGTCTACGGCGGGTACGCATTTTGACAAGGTGCTGGTGCCGGACCCGGATAACATCAGCGTACGACCGGACTGGATGATCCTGGGTTATCCTGTCATTAGTGGCATCATAGGTCATAGCGGGTCTTTTGACAAGCTGCTGGGCAGGAACGCTCCTGACAGCCTGGTGCGCTATTTTTCCAACGAGACCCGGGTCACGGGCAACACACCACCTGCATTTTTGGTACATGCGCAGGACGATGACGGCGTATCGTCCGAAAACAGTATTCTCTTTTATCAGGCATTGACGGCCCATCATGTGCCGGCGGAGCTACACCTCTATGAGAAAGGCGGTCATGGATTCGGGCTGCACCTCCCCGCGAAAAATGTCCGGAAAACGGCCTCCGGGGGAAATATAGTCCGTTTTCCGGAAAGGTCTAATGATGGTCCTTCGGACAACGCGCCTCCGGCCCGTTCTGAGGAAGAATGGATGGAACGGTGCAGGCATTGGATGCAGCTGAATGGGTGGATAAACTAACTTACGAACGTTGCATTCTGTCGCTCCATCTCCTTCATGGGGCTGCTGCGCCAGCTCTCTTCCACAGAACCCGACATGGGATCGGGGAAAATATCTTCCACTTCCTTCTCTACTCCGTCAAAGACGCCTTGTGCGATGACCTGCGGGGCCACTTTTGGGATATCGAACCCTTTGGTCATATCTGTGTCGGTGGGACCGGTGAGGACGGCATGGACCTTTACGCCTTGTCCGGCGAGGAAGGCGCGCAAGGACTGTGTCAGGGAGAACGCGGCAGCCTTGGAGATGGAATAGGATGCAATGGGAGGCAAGGGGGCCAGCGCTGTCATGGAAAGGTTATTGACGATGGCTCCCTGTGAACGGATCAGCGCAGGGAGGAAGGCGCGGCTGAGGGCGTAGGTGCCAAAAAGATTGACGGCGAGGTGTCTGTCGATCATGGCCCGATCGCTGAGGTCATCGTAATAGGCTATACCCGCATTGTTGATGAGGATATCGAGCGAGTTGACTTCGCCGGCAGCCTGCCGGATCTGTTCGGGGTCGGTGACGTCCAGCATCAGGGGCGTGACACGCGGGTCGGGGTGCGTGAATGTCCTGCGTGTGCCTGCATATACTTTTTTCGCGCCGCGTTTCAGGGCCTCTTCCACCAGGGCGCGTCCTATGCCACGGCCGGCGCCTGTGATGAGAATGATCTTGTCTGAGATGTTCATGGTATTTTTTTAATTGTCCTGTAAAGCTACCGTCTATAATCGTATCTGAGGGGGTGTTAAATAGACTTTATAAAGGGTGGATTTGGACGTAAAATTTGTATATTCGGGAAACTGTTTTTTATGAAGCATCTCACGATCGTCGTGCCGGATGGACCGAACAACATAAGCAGCATCACGGGTTCTTTCGAGATATTGACGAGGGCTAATGACTATTGGAAGGCAGGCGGGAGAATGCCGTTGTACAAGATAGAAGTGGCGGGTGTTTCCAACAGCAATGAATTTGAGGACGGGTTATTCACGGTGAAGCCGCATCTGCTTATTTCCAGTATCGACAAGACGGATCTTATCATTATACCATCGCTGAACCATAACTATCAAAAGGCCATGAAGGGGAACAAGGAGCTGGCGGACTGGATCGCGTGGCAGTATAAGAGTGGAGCTGAGGTTGCCAGCGTTTGCACGGGGACGTTTTTGCTGGCATCGACGGGATTGCTGGAAGGTAAGGCCTGTTCGACCCATTGGAGCGTGGCGGAAAATTTCAGGAATATGTTCCCCAATGTGCATCTGCAGACGGACAAGCTTATCACGGATGAGAATGGGATCTATACCAATGGAGGCGCTTATTCCTTTCTGAATCTGTTGATCTACCTCATCGAAAAGAAATACGACCGGCAGACGGCCATCTATTGTTCCAAGGTCTTTCAGATAGAAATGGACAGGTACAGTCAGTCGGAGTTCATTATATTCAAGGGGCAGAAGCAGCATGGGGATGAGATGGTAATGGAGGCGCAGACCTATATCGAGAGCATGCTGCATGAGAAGATATCGGTGGAACAGCTGTCTTCGAAATTTGCCATTGGCAGGCGGAATTTCGACAGGAGATTTATCAAGGCGACGGGGAATACGCCGTTGGAGTATTTGCAGCGGGTGAAGATCGAGAGCGCCAAAAGAGCATTCGAGACCAGCCGTAAGACGATCAATGAAGTGATGTATGAGGTGGGGTATTCGGATATAAAGGCATTCCGGGAGGTGTTCCGGAAGATCACGGGGATGTCGCCGCTGGAGTATAGAAATAAATATAATAAAGAGGCGGTGGGATAGGGTTTAGGGGAGATGTTTTTGAAGCAATCCCTCGTTAAAGCTGTCTGTTTCTTCGGCGGGTGTGGGCTGCCCCTGGCCTGTCGTGATGAGGCCCCGGAGGCTGTCCTTTATAAAGTGCGTCCATGCTTCGTTGCAGACATCATAGCATTCATACTGAGGGACGAGGCCCTGGTGAGTGAAGCTAACTTCCGTCCTTGTGCCTTTCCTGGTAATTTCAAAGATCATCTTCGTGTCTTTCCATTCGCTCTCGTCTTTTACGAAGTTGAAATAGTTGTCCAGGACATGCCAGACCACTTTTTGTCCGGGGACGAGCTCGATGACCCTGATCCGGCAGCGATGGACGTCTTTGTAATGATAGATGTATATGCTGTTGAGCTGGTCGGTGACGCCTTCGATGCATTCTGACCACCATCCGCGCGGGTTGTTGATAGCGGTGAATACTTCGCCGGGAGTCTGGTCTACCAGGAAGGTGGTGGAGAAATCTTTCTCTTTCATAGTTTTAATTTTTTTGGTTAACAAGTGTTTTTCTGCCATCAAAGCTACCTGGTGACTATAACTTTTGCGGGGTGTGAATCAGACTTTGTAAAGGGGCGAATTGGACAGGGACAGGATTGCTACCGCTGACCTAACTTTGCGCTATCAATCATTTGCTATGCGGACGCCACAAAGACCTATTCATTCGGGATATAATGCTAAAAGCACGGCGACAGAGGTCGCCGCCGGTGTTGACCTGGCGGGAAGACTGCTCTTGTCACCGGTGGGAATTCGGGTATCGGGTATGAAACTGTGCGAGTGCTGGCCGGCGCAGGGCTGATGCGTCCGCCTGAATTTATGAAAGACAAGCGGGGCTATGAATTGCAGTTTGGGGTGAATCATCTCGGTCACTTTCAGCTGACGGGGCGGTTGTGGCCTGCCTTGAAAAATGCGGGCGGGGCGAGGGTTGTGGTGATGTCTTCTGTCGGTGACCGGCAAGGGGGTATTAACCTCTCCGATCCGAACTTTGAACGACGGCCCTATGATAAGGCGCTGGCCTATGCGCAGTCCAAGACGGCCAACTCGCTTTTTGCCGTAGAGCTGGACAGGGTAGGAGCGGCGCATGGTGTGAGAGCTTTTGCGGTGCATCCCGGCGCCATCCTGACGGATATTTTTCGCTACATGCCTGAAGAGGAACAGCAGGCGTGGATCAAGCGGGTACAGGGTGGAGCAGGTGCGTCGTCGTCGGGGAACGTATTTAAGACTCCGGGGCAGGGTGCGGCTACTGTCACGTGGTGCGCAGAAGCAGTCAGTTTAGGGGGCG
>DASZWE010000447.1:0-3164 GCA_035546735.1 Puia sp. | reverse complement strand
ATTCCAGCCACCACCCGGTTGCTGCATTTTCATAAGGGAGATTGCATACTGGGCAATTCTTTCTCCCACCCATCCCTTGTCCAGCCATGGACCACATCGCAGAAGCGCAAGACCCTGTCCTGCCATGCCTGCAGAAAGCTCCGGCGTCCTGGCCACAGAAGCGAAGCAAGCTCGCAATCTTTCCCTGTTGCCTTCGTTCGGCTCCAACAGCCCGCTGCTCATTCCCTCCGCTAAGGCTAATGCAATGCCTGCACTTCCGCCATATAGCCCCGGCGACATCGCGGTCTCATCACCGAAATGATGGCTATCGATGAACTCCCAACTGCTTATATAGGGGAGCCGGCAGCCATCTATGGAAAAACCCATTGACTTAGCCCGCGCCACCAGCCATAGCGGGCCCGCCATACCTGTATGCCAGCCTTCATAAACCTCTATGGACTCCTGTGGATTGCCGATGTGAACTTCTTTCTGCTTTGAGACGGAGATCCATACATGCTGTTGATTTAAAAGGACGGGGGCGCCCAGGAAGTTTAAGCCACTCTGTATTGTTGTTCTCAAAATACTGTTGCCAGGTTTGCCGATCGGCGCCGTGCCGGCGTTTCGAACCGGGAGTCCTTTGGACAGGTTTCCCTTATACGCCCGCAATTGATCCGTGAGATAAGCCAAAGTTGGTCTCTTGGCAGGATCGACCTCCCAACAGGCAGCTACGAGGGCGCCGATCAAGGGTTCCCCCGTGAGGACATCCAGCCCTTTTCTCACCTGTTCGCCTGACTGCCCGGTGATCTTCAATGCATACAGGTTGGCTAAGAAAGTAGCAATTATACTCCCAAGAGCATAGATATCCTCTTTCGCCGTTGGCGTCAGACCTTTCTGCTGCTCGGGGGACATATGCCCCGCCGTGCCGAGCTTATAGGGCGGCTGCCTGGGGTCCTCCAGGCCATACCAGGTTAGCTCCATATCTATCAGGCATATATTTCCCTTTGCATCCAGCAGGAAATTTTCCGGTGTTATATCACGGTGCACATACCCTTTTTGGTGCATACGCTCTATGAAGGATATGATCCTCAGCAACTGATCCAACAGCTGCAGGCGTTGGGACGAGTCCAGGTCATGCCAGCTGCGATCCCGGTATATAGCAGCGTACCAGGTAGAGAGGGGCTGACCCTTGATGAATTCCATGACAAGATAGACGTTGTCCTGTATCTCGAAATAGTCGAAGACCTCGGGCATGGGGATATCCTTATGCAATGCCTTATAGAGTTTGTACTGCCATTTCAGGCGGTCCCTGATGTCCCGGCCATATTCGTCTGTAAACATATTGGCACGTCCCTCCTTGATAATACAGGACCTGATCTGCCAGAGTTTCCGGAAGTACAGCCCTTTCATTACATCCCCCTTGGCATCCGGCTTCATCACCAGCAGCGGGTAGTACTTATAGTTCATCAATTTCCCCGCCTTCGGCGGCTCCGGATCGGCTATCTCTCCAAAGGGCCAGACTTGGCCTTCGGGCACCCGGAAGGGGATCTCATACGGATCTGCTACCAGCTGCCCCTTGGCATTGTAGATATGTTTTACCCATTCGCCCTGGGGACTCTTTATCATCACCGGGTTAAAAGATCCATACCGGGTGTATACCGTACCCCCCAGGTGACGGTCGGTGGGAATAGCCGGACCCCGGTACCCGGCCGTAAGCTCGATAAGTTTCTTTGCCAAGGCAACGGCCTGCCGGTCATTTTCGGGGTACACGCTCACCATCTTCCCCAGGATAGCATATCCTAAACCGCCTTCCGCCAGGCTACCCGCCAGGATGGCGTCCCGAACTATCCTGAAGGGGACCTTTTGGTCGAGCAATGCCGGTATCAGCTTTTCCAGCAAGGGCTGAAATTGGAAGCTCGTGGCAGAAACGTGGAGGATCCAGCCCTGGGTCAATTCTATCTCACCCACCTGCCAGTAAAGGCCCACCGGCGTATAGGACATGCCATAAACTTTCAGGAGTTCCGAATACTCGATGATCCTATCCGTGCCTATCATATTTTCCATGGTCATGCTATAAATTATTGACAACAGATATAAGGGAGTCCACGGCGATATCGCCCTGGTAGCTGGCCCTTTGTTTCTTATTCCGGTCGTATAAGACCAGGTATGGTGGTGCGATACCCCGGAAATGCCGTAAAAGAAAAAATTGCTCGTCACGTCCCAGCATCACGTTGGGATATTTGCTCAGCTGATAATATTTGTTAAATACCTGCAACCTGTCAAATGCATCGATGGTGACAAAGAGGAACCTGGCCTCTTGCAGTGCATTCATATGCTGTAAAATGTCTTTCGTCTCCTTCTGGCAATGTTCACAATCCGGGCTGAAATACATCAGCACTATCGGCCTGCCTGCTTCAACCTGGGCGGTATTTACATGCGTGCTGCTGTCTGCCAGCAAAATATCGAAGGAAGGAAGGGGCTCGCCCGCATCCTTCGGCGACTTACAAGCAGCATACAGGCACACTGCGAGGAATAAGATGGCTGTTTTCATGAGAAGTGTTTTAGCTGAATGCCGGATTATGAGATGATTCTTTTGGCAGCCTGTTGTTCAGCCAGCAGGCCAGGATCCCCAATATGGTAAAGGCCGTATTGAAGTACAAGTGCTGATGCCAGTTCATTTGTTGTATGATACCTCCGCAGGAGCAGGGTAGGCTATGGGGAATGGTCCGCAGGATGTACCAGACATACCCGGTGAACATGGCCATCAGGACCACGCCGCTGTATAGTCCCCATGCACGGGCGCGCGGGGCGTGTACAAAGAAGGACGAGAAAAGGGCCAGCGCGATAGCTACTTCCAGCGCCGGCACTGCGATGGACAGGATGCCTACGTAGGGATGCAGGACAGGCGACTTGGTCAATGACAAGGCAAAAAGCTCGTGCCCAATGATCTTGCTGATGCCGGTGTAAAGGAATAACATCGCATACAGGCTTGTAATAATGTCTACAGTAAGCGCTTTTTTCATATAGTTGGTTTATTTTGCTTTGACTCGTTTCGATAAATGGTTTCCCCTGTTAAGAGTGCGATACAAAAGCTCACCAGGATGGGAAATAGCTGATAGCGGAGGACTATCGGAGAGGCTATGACACTAAAGCCCGCATTCAGGACCCAAAGCGCCAATGCCAGCAGT
>DASZWE010000446.1:0-11285 GCA_035546735.1 Puia sp. | reverse complement strand
ATCTATGTGGCGACTAACTTTATGTATGTCTATGTCCTGCCGCTGCATGATATAGCTTTTGCAGAGAACGAACGGGTAGGGGTAGTGGCTTCGCAGCATATTTTTGGGGACAGCGGCACCAAGGTGATCGCCGTGCTGCTGATGATCTCCACGTTCGGGTGCAACAATGGGCTGATCCTCTCGGGCGCAAGGGTATATTACACCATGGCCAGGGACGGTCTTTTTTTCCGTCAGGCCGGTGTATTGAACAAGAATGCCGTGCCGGGCAAGGCGTTGTGGATGCAATGTCTCTGGGCGTCGCTGCTTTGTCTGAGCGGAAGATATGGAGAGCTGCTGGACTATGTCATTTTTGTCGTATTGATATTTTATATACTCACCATCATCGGTATTTTCAGGCTGAGGAAGACAAAGCCGTATTTACCGAGACCGTACAGGGCTTTTGGCTATCCTGTGCTGCCGATGGTATACATTGTCCTGGCCAGCTGTATCTGTCTGCTGCTGCTGGTGTACAAGCCAAAGTACACATGGCCCGGCCTTGGTATCGTGCTGCTGGGTATCCCTCTTTATTATTTCCTTCGGGACCGGATCATCTCCAGCCCCCGCCCACACTCCGATAGAGGTTGACGGCATTGAGGAAGACGCTGGCCTTTGCGTTGGTCATTTCCAGCTCGGCGTCGAGCACGTTGCGTTGGGCTGTGATCACTTCCAGATAAGAGGCTCTTCCTACCAGGTACAGGTCGTTGGCTACCGATACTGCATTGTTCAGCGATGCTACTTCTTGTTGCTTCAGCTCATAGAACTGCTGGTAATTCTCCATGCCTTTGAGACTGTTGGTCACTTCGCGGAAGCTGGTGAGGATGGTCTTTTGATAGGCATAGAGCGCCTGGCGTCCCTCCGCGATGCTACGTGCGTAATCTGCTTTGATGGCCTTTCTGTTGAATATGGGAGCTGTCAGGCCGCCGGAAAGTCCATAGGCGATAGAGCCGGGGTTGAACAGGAGAGCCGCTTTGAAGGCATTGTATCCCGTATAGGCTGAGAGGTTCAGGGAAGGGAAGAAGGCTGCCCTGGCGGCCCGTATGTCCGCATTGGCTGCCAGCAGTTCCGCCTCCGCCTGTCGTATATCGGGTCTGTCCAGCAGCAGCTGTGAGGGAACGCCTGCGGAGAGCGCCTGAGGGAGGGGAAGCCGGATGATGGAGGTATCTCTTTCTATGGGCTGTGCGTAGCTGCCCAGGAGGAAGTTGAGCTGCGTCTCCGTTTCGGTGATCTGTTGGGCGTTGGTGTATAGCAGACTGCGGGTATGCAGCAGCTGGGCCTGGAATTGTTGAACGGCCAGCTCTGTGGCTCTGCCGCCCAGCTTTTGAGCCTGCACGATGTCCAGCGCGTTGGCTTGCAGCTGGGAGTTCTTGTGAAGGATGGCCTGCTGTCTATCCAGCGCCAGCAGCTGGTAGTAGAGGGTCGCTACCTGTGCGATCAGCTCCGTGACCACCACGCGGTATCCTTCCCTGCTTGCCAGGAACCTGGACAGGGCGGCCGCTTTGCGGCTGCGCAGCTTGCCCCAGAGGTCCACTTCCCAGGAGCTTCTGAAGCCAAGGAAGTAATCGGGGGTGGGGTTGGGTATGTGCTGGTCCTTGTTGATGTCGGGGGAGAGGTTGGTGTCGAAGTTGCCTACGCCGTCCATGGTGTAGTCGCTGTATTTTCTCAGGGCTGCTCCCGCCTCGGCATTGAGGGAGGGAAGCAGCGGGGAGCGGGTGTATTGCAGGCTGGCTGCGGCGATCTCTGTTTTTTGCAGGGCGGACTGGATATCGGGATTGGCTGCCAGGGCCGTGTCGATGAGTCGTCGGAGATAAGGGTCTGAAAAAAACTTTTCAGGAGGGAGAGAAGCTATGCTTGTAGTGTCGGCGCTGCCCATGTAGGTGGCCGGGAGGTCCTGTTTGGGAGTGATGGTGACGGATTTATATTGAGAGCAGCCTGTTCCGAAGAGCGCTACGGTGATGAGAAGGACGGCGATGGCGTGATGTGGTTTGGGTTTGACACGCCGGTGGCCGAGGGTGGCAAAGATGACATATAGACCCGGAATGATGATCAGACCGAAGATCGTGCCGAAGAGCATGCCACCTGCCGCGGCGGTCCCGATGCTGCGATTGCCCATGGCGCCTGCTCCGCCGGCGATACATAAGGGTATCAGTCCCGCGATGAAAGCCAGGGAGGTCATGAGGATGGGTCGTAGCCGGGAGCGCGCCCCTTCGACTGCCGCCTTTAGGATGGGGATGCCTTCCTTCTGGCGATGGATGGCAAATTCCACGATGAGGATGGCGTTCTTACCCAGCAGACCGATGAGCATGACCAGGGCCACCTGTGCGTAGATATTATTTTCCAGTCCCACCATCTTTAGTAAAAAGAAGGCCCCAAAGATGCCGGTGGGTAAGGAAAGGATGACGGGCATGGGGAGCAGGAAGCTCTCGTACTGTGCGGCCAGCAGCAGATAGACGAAAAGCAGGCAGATCAGGAAAATATATATCGCCTGATCGCCCGAGAGGATCTGTTCGCGGGTCATGCCTGACCATTGAAAG
This sequence comes from Puia sp., assembly GCA_035546735.1. GTDB lineage: Bacteria > Bacteroidota > Bacteroidia > Chitinophagales > Chitinophagaceae > Puia. The sequence goes on along the minus strand of DASZWE010000446.1, from coordinate 8,715 downwards.
ACATAGCCTTTTGGCAGCTTTTCTCCTGCCCGGCGGATGGCGTCGATGGCGTCCCCGCTGCTGTAGCCGGGAGCTGCGTCGCCCGTGATCATGGCGGAGGTATACATATTATACCGGGTGATCTGTTCCGGGCCTTGTATCCGGTGCATTTTTATAAAAGTGGAGAAGGGCACCATTTCGCCTTTGTCATTTTTTATCTGCAGCTTGAGGACGTCTTCCGGCTTGGTCCTGTATTCGGGCGAGGCCTGGACCATCACTTTGTACATCTGGCCAAAGCGGATGAAGTTGGACGTGTAGTAGCTACCCACCAGGGATTGCAGTGTTTCCATGGCTTCATCGATGGTGATGCCTTTTTGCGCTGCTACCGCCTGGTCTACGCTGATCATATATTGCGGGAAGGTAGGGTCGAAGGTGGTGAAGGCTCCTTCAATCTCGGGGGACTTGTTGAGTTCCTGTATGAAGCTGTTCACGACTTCCGCTGTCCTCGTCAGATCCGGATTGCCCGTACGATCCAGCACCTGTATTTCGAAACCGCTGGCGTTACCGAATCCCGGCACCGTGGGCGGCGGAAAGAATTGTATGGAGGCGTCGGCGATATTACGGGTCCTGTCCTCCAGGGTCCTGATGACATCGCGGAGGGATTCCTTGCGATGATCCCAGTCTTTCAGGTTGATCATGGCCATACCGTAGGAGGCTCCTGCCACTTCATTGACGAGGCTGTAACCAGAAAGGGTGGAGATGGATTCGATGGAGGACATGTCTTTTGTTTGTCGTTTTATATCGGCGAGAACGGCTTCCGTCCTTTCCACCGTTGAGCCGGCAGGTGTGGTCACGTTGACCAGTATTTGTCCCTGGTCCTCTGTGGGGATGAAGCCGGAAGGCAGGACGGCGTTGATGCCCCAGGCAGCGATAAAGAATATCGACAAGCATACGAGGGTGATGACGCGGCGGGCGGCGATCTTATTGACGAGCCGGGTATAGCCATGCTGGAGGGCATCGTAGCGACGATTGAAGGCACGGAAGAAGCTGGGGAGGAGGCCTTTTCGTGGTTTTGGATCGTGCTTTAGCAGGATGGCGCAGAGGGCCGGGGTCAGGGTCACCGCATTGATACCGGAGATGACGATGGAGATGGCCAGGGTAAGGGAGAACTGGCGGTAGAAGACTCCAACCGGTCCGGACATAAATGCTACCGGCACGAACACGGCCGACATCACCAGGGTGATGGCGATAATGGCCCTGCTGATCTCGCTCATAGCCGCGATGGTAGCGGGCATGGCTGCCATATGATGTTCCGTCATCTTGACGTGTACGGCTTCCACCACCACGATGGCGTTGTCGACCACGATACCGATGGCCAATACCAGGGCAAAGAGGGTGAGGAGGTTGATGGAAAAGCCCAGCATCTGCATAAAGAAGAGGGTACCGATGAGCGCCACCGGGACTGCGAGGGCGGGGATGAGCGTCGAACGGAAATCCTGTAAAAAGATGTAGACGACGATGAATACCAGTAGAAAGGCTTCTACGAGTGTACGGAGCACTTCATGGATCGAGGCGTCCAGGAAGCGGGATACGTCATAGTTGATGTTATAGCTCATGCCGGATGGGAAGGAGGTCTTTTTCAGCTCCGCCATCTTTGCTTTTATATCCCGGATGACCTCCCGGGCGTTGGAGCCGGGGCGTTGTTTGATCATGATGGAGGCCGAGGGTCTTCCGTCCGTATTGGAGACCATGCTATAGGTGAGGGAGCCGAACTCGACGTCGGCTATTTCTTTTAGCCGGAGGACGGAGCCGTTGTCGTCTGCCCGGATGACGATGTTCTCGTACTGCCCGGGTTCGAAGAACTTGCCTGTATAGCGGAGTACGTACTGGAGGGCCTGTGGGGAGCGGTCCGAGCTAAGTCCCGTCTTGCCGGGGGCGGCTTCCACGTTCTGGCTGCGGATGGCATTTATGACGTCCGCGGTACCGACGTGATAGGCCATCATCCTGTCGGGCTTTAGCCATACCCGCATGGAGTATTCCTTTGCGCCCATGATCTCGACGAGTCCGACGCCGTTGATGCGTTTGAGCTCCTGGAGGATGTTGATATCCGTGAAGTTATAGATGAATTTTTCATCGAGGGTGCTGTCCGTGCTCATGATATTGAGGTACATGAGCATGGCGTTGACTTCTTTCTCCGTGGTGACGCCGGCGCGGATCACTTCTTCCGGCAGCTCGTCGATGACGGTGGCTACGCGATTCTGCACTGCAACTGCAGCGACGTCTGGATCTGTTTCCACATTAAAATAGATGTTGATGACGGTGAGTCCATCGTTGCTGCAGACGGTGGACATGTAGGTCATGCCCGGCACGCCGTTGATGGCTCTTTCCAGTGGGGTAGCGACCGCCTTGGTGCAGACGTCGGCGTTGGCGCCTGTGTAGTTGGCGGTGACGGTGACAGAGGGGGGGACGATGTCGGGGAACTGTGTTATGGGTAGCTGGACCAGCGCGAGTATACCCAACAGTACAATGATCAAAGAGATGACCAGCGACAAGACCGGTCGCCGAATGAATATATTGAACATGCGATGACTTTATAGGTTGATATTTGCCGTCCCGGGTTTGATGACCATTCCTTCCCGGACATTCTGAACGCCCTCATAGAGTATTCTGTCGGATGGGTGCAGTCCTTGTTTGACGATATAATAATGGGAGAACCTTGTAAGGGGTTCGAAGCTCTGCATGTGCAGCTTGTTATCCTTATCGACCAAATAGACATAGCTTTTGTCCTGGATATCGAATACTGAGCGTTGGGGTACGAGCAGGACGCTGTCTGCGCGGGTGGAGATATAGAGTCTGGCCGTGGCTCCGTGCCGTAGCAGCTGCTGTGGATTGGGGAAGCGGGCGCGGAAGTCGATGGAGCCGGTGGTTTGTTCTATCTCGCCTTCTACGGTCTCGATGATGCCGCTGTAGGGGTAGTTGCTGCCATCGGCCAGGACTAATTTTACTTTGTCGTTGGGGAAGCCATGACTGGGCTGTCCCGGGCTGTTCTGGCCATCCTTTCCGAGGCTGTTCTGGCCGGCCAGGTGGCGGGTGCGCTGATACTGCAGGTATTCGTTCTCAGGGAAGCTGAAGTAGGCGTACATGGCGCTGATGTCCGACAGGCTGGTGAGGAGGGTACCTTCATCGATGAGGCTTCCCGGTTTGAGGGGGATGCGGTCGATGAGTCCGTCGAAGGGGGCGCGGACGGAAGTGTAGGAGAGATGGTTCTCTGCGCTGGTGACGGAAGAGCGGGCTTCTTCTATGTTGGCCTTGTCGGCTGCCAGCCTGGCTTTTGCTACTTCCAGTTCGGAGGGGACTACTACGTGTCTGTCCACCAGGAGCTGCACCCTTTCTACTTCCAGCTGGGTGGCCCTGGCTGCTGCCTCGGCATTCTGGAGGGCGGCGTGGGCTTTTGAGAGAGCTGTTTTGTATTCATCGTCATTGATCTTAAAGAGGATCTGTCCCTTTTTTACCAGTCGCCCTTCGTCAATATATATGCCTTCCAGGAAGCCTTTTACGCGGGCCCTGATCTCTACATTTTTTATGGCCTGGATATCGGCTACATAGGCTGTCTGCAATACCGTGTCCTTGCCGGATAGTGTGATGACCGGAAGCTGCAGGGTATCCTGTTTGCTGTTCTGTCCACCGTAAGAGGAGCAGCCTGTCTGGGAAAGGCCCGCCAGTATCAGCAACAGCCAGCCCAACAATATGTTTTTTTCCATAACATTTAATACGTTGTGTAATGAAAGGTCTGGGCAAGCGAGTTGTCCGGACAATTGATCTTATGTCTGTCCTATCGGACGACGAACCTCCGGTTCGTCCGAAACTAAAACAAATTGAGCCGGAAGAGGAAGTTGTAGTAGCTGGGGAGGCAGGCTTTACGGACCTGGTAATTACCGTATTCGGCAGGCGTCTGCTCCGGGATGAAGCGTGCGCTATAGATGGCGGGCTGTGGGGCCTGTACACTGTAAGCAAGGGAGCGGGATACGAAATGGCTGTGGCGGCATTTGAGCTTGAGCGGGGGTTTACCGTCCTGATCGGAGCCGGGGTCCTGCATTTGCTGGATGAGGAAGCCCAAGAGGGTGCCGGAGCCCGCGTAGGAGTCTGTTTCTTCTACACTGGGCTGGCCATGGCTGCTGACAAAAATATCGCTTCCGTGAAAACAGAAGATAATATTGAAGAGGCAGATGGCGGTGAATGAAAATATCCCCTTTTTCCAAATCATGCAACCACAAAGTTAACAAAAAAATGTCGACTCTGCTTAGTATCTTGTAGTCCATGCGATGGATCTCCTTTGTTTGGTTAAGCCTGATCATCCTATCATTTTTATCTGCCGGGGTGCAGTCTCCCGGCCGGGCCTATTCGCCCGGCGACGATGGCAGGAGGAGGGGGCGGAAGGGCACCCGTGAAAAATATTATTCCCTTTATGATCACATTTCTGACGTAGTGGAGCGAGCTTTGCCTTTGGTGCATGCCGGGGGGAGGGGGGGCGGAAGGAGGGGGGGGCGGTGTCTTTGCTGGTATGGAAATGGCAAGGGCGGAGATGCGCTGACCATTGCTTTAATGTAACTTTGGTTTAAAAAATATTACTAACGTGAGTAAAGTAGCAGTTATTGGGGCCACTGGCTTTGTAGGCAAGGCCATCCTCCGTGAACTATTGGATCGCGACCACATGGTGACAGGCATTGCGCGTCATCCGGAAAAGCTGGGATTCCGGCATCCGGGGTTAGGGATGAAGTCGGGTGATGTCATGAATGAGGATCAGATAGCGGGGCTGATCAAGGGGCAGGATGCTGTCATCAGCGCGTATAACCCGGGATGGAACAACCCTGATATTTATAAGGATTATATGGAAGGGGCGCCGCATATCCAGGCGGCTGTGAAAAAGGCGGGTGTGAAGCGACTGATCGTCATTGGCGGGGCGGGCAGTCTGGAAGTAGCGCCGGGCAAGCAATTAGTGGATCAGCCTGATTTTCCGTCACAGTTCAGGGATGGCGCCGCAGCTGCCCGGGATTACATGGAGATATTGAAAAAAGAGGATGAGCTGGAGTGGACATTTTTTAGTCCCGCCATTCTTATGAACCCCACTACTTCCGGCCGGCGGAGGGGCATATACCGTACGGCGCTGACCCAGCCTGTATTTGACAAGGAGGGAAAGAGCGTGCTGTCGGTGGAGGACCTGGCTGTGGCCGTCGTGGATGAATTGGAGAAGCCTCAACATATACGTCAGCAATTTACCGCGGCGTACTAATCTTTTACGAAGTAAGTGAACTCCTGATTGACCGGGGTTCTGCTAGCAGCTGCGTTTTTGGCTGGAGTCCCGGATCTGGAGCTGGGTCTCCAGGACGCGTTTTTCGAACTGGGTGACGGGCCGGCGGCTTTCTATGAGCGATAGCAGCATTTCCGTCGCCTGCTGGCCCATTTCCAGCGCGGGCTGCACGACGGAGGTGAGGGAAGGATTGAAGATATCTGCGGAGATGGAGTTGGTGAAGCCTACCAGGGCTATTTCGCAGGGTATGGGTATCTGCATGGTCCTCAGCTGACTGAGTGTCGTAGTGCTCAATCTGTCGCTGGCTGTAAAGATGGCGTCGGGTCTTTCGGGTAATTGGAGGAGCTCGGCCAGCGCCTGGTGAGTCTCTTCCCTGATCATGCCTCCGTGCAAGCAGAACTTTATATATCTCCCGTCTATCGGACGGCCTGCGTCCAGCAGGGCCTGTTTGTATCCTGCCAATCTTTCGGCCGTGATGGAAAGGCTGTCTGAGCTGGTGACATGTGCAATCTTCCGGCAGCCCTGCTGTATGAGATGCCGGGTGGCTTCATAGGCTCCCTTGAAATTATTGGCGATGATGCGGTGCGTGGGTATCTCATCCGTCACACGATCGAAGAATACGATCGGCAATCCTTTTTCATGCAGTCTTTTCAGGTGGTCGATATTTTTTGTCTCTGCGGACAGGGAGATGATCAGTCCATCCACTGAGCGGGAGGAAAGGTGCTCGCTGTTGGAGATCTCTTTTTCGTAGCTTTCCCGGCTTTGGGTTATGATGACGTTGTAGCCTTTACTCTGGGCGATGGATTCGATGCCATTGATGACCTGGGAGAAGAAGTTATTATCGATGTTGCAAACGATGACCCCGATGGAGCGGCTGTGGCCTTTTTTCAGGCTCTGAGCGATAGGGTTGGGCTTATAATTATGCTCATGGGCATATTTGAGCACGGCCTGCTTGGTCTCTTCCCCTATCTCATGGCTGCCTCGCAGCGCCTTTGAAACAGTAGATACGGACAGGTTGAGCGCACGTGCAATATCCTTTATGGTAATGGCTTCGAATTTCATATGTAGTTCCCAGGCGTCTCGCAATCGTTTTCGTAAATAAAAGCGGCAGTTTCATCCTATCTTATTCAATAACAATGTACACTTGTCGTGTAAAACAGACAGTTAATCCGAGGACCGGCCAGTGCCGGATGCCGGGATAAAGATAGCGAACTTTATGAGTGATCTTTTTAGTTTGAAGGGGAAAATAGCCCTGGTGACGGGGTGTAATAAGGGTATTGGCCGTAGCATGGCCCTGGGGCTGGCGGAGGCGGGGGCGGATATTATCGGGGTGTCATCCTCTCTTTCGGGAGGTAGCGCTATCGGGAAGGAAATAGAGGATCTTGGAAGGTCTTTCTCACCCTATCAGGCTGATCTTACGGACCGGGCCTCTCTTTATGAATTTATTGGCAAGGTCAGGCAGGAAAATGACCGTATCGACATACTGGTGAACAATGCAGGTATGATCCTTCGTAATCCTGCTGTCCAGCATCCTGACGAATATTGGGACAAGGTGCTATCCATCAACCTGGATGCCGCCTTTATACTGGCCAGGGAGTTTGGGCGGGAGATGTTGTCCCGGCGCAGCGGGAAGATCATCTTCACCTGCAGCCTGCTGACATTTCAGGGAGGGATCAATGTACCCGGCTATGCGGCCAGCAAGGGTGCGCTGGGCAGCCTGGTGAAGGCGCTGGCCAATGAATGGGCTTCACAGGGAGTCAATGTGAATGGAATTGCGCCCGGCTACATCAGTACCGACAATACGGAAGCGCTTCGCAACGACCCTGTCCGAAGCAAGGCCATTCTGGACAGGATCCCGGCCGGCAGGTGGGGTGATCCTGCCGATTTCAAAGGGCCTGCTGTTTTTTTAGCCTCCAGGGCCGCGGATTATGTACATGGCACCATCCTCACCGTCGATGGCGGGTGGATGGGCAGATAAAAAATAACGATATATGCAAATAAGGTTTGAGCACAGTCCGAAAGAGGTCAGCGGCATGAACACCATGGAGCTACGGGATGCCTTTCTTACGGATAGTTTAATGCAGGACGATACGATCCAACTACTATACACGCATTATGACAGGGTGATCATGGGAGGAGCAAAGCCTGTCCGGAAGAAGTTGGTGCTGGGTACTCATCCCGAGCTGAAGGCGGAATATTTTCTTCAGCGCCGCGAGCTGGGCATCATCAATGTGGGGGGAGCCGGAAGGGTGTGGGCGGATGGGCAGTCGCAGGAGCTGAACAAGCTGGATGCTTATTATATCGGGAAAGGGGTGAAGGAGGTGAGCTTTGAAAGTTCCGATGCGACTGAGCCGGCACTCTTTTATCTTTTGTCGGCCCCCGCGCATGCGGCGCATCCTCTGCAATACCTGCCGAAGGAGAAGGCTTTACCAACGGACATGGGCAGCCTGGAGACGTCCAACGCCCGGACCATCTACAAATACATTCATGCGGAAGGCATTCAAAGCTGTCAGCTCGTGATGGGATTGACGATATTGAAGACGGGTAGCGTATGGAACACCATGCCGGCCCATACGCATACCCGCCGGATGGAAGCCTATTTCTATTTTGATGTGCCGTCGAATCAGCGGGTATTTCATTTTATGGGAATGCCTTCGGAGACACGGCATTTGCTGGTCGCCAACCACCAGGGTATTGTTTCTCCTCCCTGGTCGATACATTCCGGCTGTGGTACGTCCCATTATTCTTTTATCTGGGGTATGGCGGGTGAGAATTATACCTATACGGATATGGATATGGTAGATATTGCTAATCTGCGATAGTCTGCGCAAATATTATTTGGTATATTGAGCACTAATTTGAACGCCGTATGTCTACTACAACGATCGGAAAATATAGATGGACCATTTGTTCCCTTTTATTCTTTGCTACTACCATCAATTACCTGGATCGTTCGGTCATCAGCTTTCTGAAATCGACATTTACCGATGAATTACATTGGAATGATGCCGACTATGCCAACGTGGAGATTGCATTCAAGTTTGCTTATGCTGTCGGTCTGCTCGGAGCCGGCCGGCTGATAGACAAGCTGGGTACCCGTCTGGGATATGCGCTGGCAACGGGTATCTGGAGTCTGGCTGCTGTCGGTCATGCGCTGGTGAATTCCGTATTTGGCTTCGGTATCGCCCGGAGCATATTGGGTGTCAGCGAAGCAGGCAACTTTCCCGCCGCAATCAAGACCGTGGCGGAATGGTTCCCTAAAAAAGAGCGCGCCCTGGCGACGGGCATCTTCAATAGCGGTGCGAACGTCGGGGCCATCCTTGCACCGCTGAGCGTCCCCTGGATCGTCGAGCATTGGACATGGCAGGCGGCTTTTGTCATTACGGGCTCTTTTGGATTCATATGGCTGATCTTCTGGTTCATTCTGT
>DASZWE010000445.1:0-3663 GCA_035546735.1 Puia sp. | reverse complement strand
ACCCCTTACTACGCGGCGGCCCGTCTATGGGTAGACGCGATCATCGATCCTGCCGATACCCGTAAGGTCATCGCGGAAGGATTACAGGCGGCTGCACACAATCCGGAGCTGCCGGCATTTAATACAGGAGTAATCCAGGTTTAAAAGCAATTATGGCAAATAACGAACTGGTCATGTATACAGATGGCGCCTCCCGCGGCAACCCGGGCCCCGGAGGATATGGAACGATCCTGCTCTGGGGCGGCCACAAGAAAGAATTATCCCGGGGATATCGCCGGACGACAAACAATCGCATGGAGCTGATGGCTGTGATTGCCGGACTCGAAGCGCTGAAGCGGGAAGCGCTGAAGATCACTGTCTATTCCGACAGCCAGTATGTGGTAAAAGCCTGGGAACAGGGCTGGCTGAAGAATTGGATCGCCACTAATTTCAAAGGAGGCAAGAAGAACAAGGACCTCTGGCTGCAATTCTTTGAGCTGTCCAAAAAGCATACGATCCGCTTTGTCTGGGTGAGAGGTCACGCAGACAATCCTTATAACAACCGTTGCGACGAGCTGGCTACGGCAGCCGCAGATGGAGGTGGTTTACTGATAGACGAAGGGTTCGAGGAGGGAGATTGATCCACACGATAGATAACGGCATCCGCGGGTGGTACGGTCACTGTCCGGGTGCCGGGCAGCAAAGTCTCTCCTGAAAACAGCTCCTTTATCGGCTGCCCGGACGGTATTCCCCACCGCGCCGCATCGATGGTATAGCGTAAAGCAGTATCGCTGTAATTGACGATGGCCAGATAAGCATGCTTCCCCTTGCGTACAAAAAAGTTACCCGGTTTATCCCCCGTATTGCCTTCCACTGGTGTGAACGCATGCCCTTCCCTTGCCACCTGCAACAGATCTTCATTTTGCAAAAGCGTCCTTGCCGTGGCCTGCCACGGTCCTGCCACTGAATAATCGTCTCCCGTGATCAGCGTGCCGGTGACCAGCGCCGATACCAGCCGCGCCCGATTCATACCGGCCGGCTCATTTTTGAATACGACATGGTCGGCATCGATGAAGTCATATAATTTCCCCAGCCACCAGCCATAGGTTACACTATTCAGCGTATAAGCCGTCTCGTTGATATGACTATAGGCATCACAGGCGATGCGTCGCATATGGACAAAGGGAGCGGTCGCCATATTGGGAGAAATAGCCGCATAGACCAGCATGGTATTATCCAGCTGCTGGCTGAGATAACGCATTCCTTTGGCAAAGGCCTGCATGCCCGTATGCACGGTGGTATCATAAAAATGATCCGCCTCCAGCGTCGCATGTCCGAGGAAGTCGATCTTGATCATTTTAAACCCGCATTCTTTAAATTTACCGATGACCAGGGCGATCCTCGCTTTTGTTCCTGGATGGGTCGGATCCAGCGCTCGTGCGCCATCCAGGTCGATGAACTGACCGTTCTGCCGGATCCAGCAATTGGAATAGTCATAGTCGGAGCCCTCCATCTTACGGGCCGATCGTCCCCAGTCCACAAAAGGCGCCCAATAAACACCGGGCTGAAATCCCCTGCTCTTACAATAAGCGCAGAACTCCTTCAGCTGACTGATGTCGCCGTTGAGCCCGCCTTTTACCAGCATATCCCAGTATGAATCCAGGTCGATGTATAAAGTATTTCCGCCTGTATGGAATGTCTTGCAGCTGTCATGAAAGAAATCCACCACAGCCCGCGCCTTGGGCAGCGTCAGCTTGTCCTGCATGGCTCCCCAGCTGTTCCATCCAAAAGGAGTGGACCCTGTCCATCTGGATATAGCTGATATATCCTTCGCAAATCTGCCGTATGTCTCCAACCCTGTGCGCCAGTCGCCAAACCAGCCTATCATAATACGCGGGCTCTGACAAAATTGTCCTTCTGCTCTTACTTCACCATGTCCTTTGATATCGTGTGTATAGGTCTTGTCAGTGTAGCCGCCGAATACGGTCAGCGATGACAATGCGCCAGGTCCGGAGCCTTTTACCCGGATGCCCGTCTTCCAGATAGCATGGCCCATGGAACCAAGGATCAACCCATGCCGGCTGCCATTGCTGTACAGCGCTGTCGCTTCTGAGCTGGTATAGTCGGCGGAGGCCAGGGGGAAGGCATTGTAACGTACCCAGGCGTCATTGTCAAAAGGCATGAACAGGGCCCTCATATCATCCGTTTCATGAAGATCAACCGCATCGGTGGTCATTGGTGACATATAATCGCAGCCTGGTGCCTCCAGCGATACAGTAGTAACGAAATACGATCCCTTGTCGTTGACTTCGAATTCCTGCTGCATCGTCGGGAGTCCATCTCCCTTCATCGTAACCAAAAATGCTTTTGTATGAGGACCCCGGTAGCCGTTCATGCGGGAAAGAGTGCGCGACGTATATGCCTCCGTGCTGCTGTCCCTGTGGCCACGGCTCCTGCAGACAGCATAGGCATTCCTGATGACGGAATTACCATGAAAGATCACCTGGTAAGTACCCTTGTCGAGATCGTATTGTATCTGGCTGTTGTTCCCTAAAGGAAGGGTTTTTACCTGTGCCCGCGCCGCCATTCCAATACAGCAGGCCAGGATAAGAAGCTTCGTTCTCATAATAGGCATTTTATCCCCTGGGTACAGCCGCACGGTAGATGACAGCGTCCTGGTCGGCCCGCAGGTTCAGCTTCGCCTTGTCAAAAGCGATGAATGCATCGCCAACGGCGCGGCGAAACCCTCCGCCATCCTCCACCTGCACCTTTCCTTCCAGCACAAGGAATATCTCCACAGAATGGGATTGTATGGTCACTCTCTCTCCGGCCTGCAGGCTGATCTTGCTCAGCTCGAAGTCGGGAGCAGGGGTCTTGTATACTACAATATGGCCGGGCTCATTATTCTCCCGGATGATCCGGGGATGGGTAGCTTCGAAACGAACGTGCTTCAGCAATTCGGGGACGTCAACGTGTTTGGGTGTAAGCCCGCCCCGCAGCACATTGTCCGAATTGGCCATAATCTCCACATTCTGTCCTTCCAGGTAGGCATGCGGGACACCGGCATCCTGGAAGACGGCTTCGCCGGGAAGCACATTCACCAGGTTGAAAAAATAGATGGAGAAGATGCCGCGGTCGATCTTGTCGCCTTCATTATAGGTGAGGGCGGCACGCGCAGCCCAAAAGTCTTCTTCATGCTTGTGCAGCTGATGTTGCTCATACAGCGGCAGTATCCTGTCCAGTAAAGGCTGCAGGGCTGCATTCACCCCCTGCTGCGGCATTTCCATCACCGATTGATACAGTCCCTTATATCCTTCCATCGAAAAGACGGGCTGCAGGAATTTCAATTCCGGTACGGTAGCCAGGGTGCGCATCAGATCTTCTTCCGGCTTGAACCCATGCAGGAGCCAGAAATCGCTCAGGGCCAGCATCAGCTCCGGCTTGTGATTGTCGTCCTTCTAGTTCCGGTGAGGGGCGTTGAGCGCAATCCCTTTTTTGTTCTCCGCGGCAAATTCCAGCTCCGCATTCTTTTTTGTGGGATGCACCTGTATCGACAGCATCTCTTTTACATCCAGTATCTTCAACAGATACGGCAGCCTGCCAAAACGCTGGTTCACAACAGGGCCCAGCAATACTTCGGGCTGCTGTTGAATATACTCATTCAATTTGGAAGGCACCGCTCCC
>DASZWE010000444.1:0-4232 GCA_035546735.1 Puia sp. | reverse complement strand
ACGAGAGGTATTTTCTGCAGCGCCTCTTCCGCATCTGCATAGCTTCCAGCCAGCGTATAGCCTTCGGCCATCAGAATGATCTGCTCGAGAGCAGAGCGGATGTCCTTATTATCATCTACAATACAAACAGAAATGGTCATGGTGCAAAGGTCCGTGCCTTTGACGAGAAAAAAATACCATTTTGTGGTAGTTTTTGGGGTAGTTGGGTAGCCGTGTGAAGCGGGAAGGAGTAATGCTTTGGCCGCTAGGAGGGTACGTATAGAAGGTATTTCTCCCGGAAGTAGTCCAGGGCGAAAATATCATGGATTTCCATGACACGGGGGCGTGTATGGCTTTCCGCGATCTCAGCGGCGAGGTCGCCTCCTTTGAGACAGATGAGACCGTGGGGGACAGGTAGACCTTCAGCCGCGCCGGGGTCAGGGTTGCCGGGACTGGCCGGGTCGGTAGACGGGGTGGGACGACGCGCAGGTTTTTTCAACAACGGCTTCGACCACGCATGTAAATCTTTCAAAGGAGCCACGGCGCGGGACACAGCCACATCGAATTGACGATCCTTTATTTCCTCCGCGCGTCCATGCCGCGTGGTAATGTTGGTGAGGCCTATGGCGTCGCGTACGGCCTCGACGACCTTTATCTTTTTACCGATGCTGTCCACCAGGTGGAAGGCGGTGTCGGGGAAGAAAATGGCCAGGGGTATACCGGGAAACCCGCCACCCGTACCGATGTCGATGACCTGCATGTCCTTTTCAAACTGGAATGCTGCGGCAATGCTCAGGGAGTGCAGCACATGCTTCTCATAAAGGCTGTCGATGTCCTTGCGGGAAATGACATTGATCTTATTGTTCCAGTCCTTGTACAGCTCTTCCAGGGCGGCCAGCTGCTGTAGCTGCTTGGGAGCGAAGTCGTCGAAATAACGCAGGATCAGTTCCAGGTGGTCCGTGGTTTTTTCCATATTGTGGGTACAAAGATCAGATAATACACGAACATCCAGATGTCCAGGAGCCACCACCAGGCAAAAAGATCGTTTTCCTGGAGCTTGTTCATGGCCTTGTAATAGATATATCCCTGCACGATCAGACGGACCGCAAAGAGGATAAGGGCGGCCTGCCAGTTGAAGAAGAGGCTGACGATGAACAATGGATAGAACAGGACATGGGAGAAGGAGTATAGCCCCAGCAGGAACTTATGCAGCGGGCGGTAGTACCTGGCTGTGGTGTAATGACGCGTCTTTTGACGGAACCAGTCGTTGAACGTCTTTTTGGGCTCGGACATCGTGAAGGTGTCGGGGTCCACTACGATAGCGGTATTTTCCTTCGTAGCCACTTTGTTGATGAACAGGTCGTCGTCCCCGCCGGGGATATGGTTGATGGCGGAGAATCCTTTATTCTTTAAGAATATGTCTTTTTTGTACGAGAGGTTGCGTCCCACACCCATATAGGGGATGCCGGCCAGGGCATAGGAGAGGTATTGGATGGCGGTGTGGAAGGTGTCGAAGCGGATGATCTTATTCAGGAAGCCGGGCGTTTTCTTATAAGGGCTATAGCCCAGGACCACCTCGATGCCATTGTTGTAGCCATCCTGCATTTTTTGCATCCAGAATTCGCTGGCGGGAATGCAATCGGCGTCGGTGAGGAGCACTATCTCATGTCTGGCTTCTTTGATACCCATGCTGAGAGGGTATTTTTTGCCGGGGATGCCGATGGCTTCCTGTTCGAGGTTGACGATATGAAGGCCTTTGAAGGTCTTTTTGAATTCGTCCAGGAGGAATCGGGTCTCGTCCTGGCTGTTGTGGTTGACGACGATGATCTCGTGTGTGCTCGGATAGCTCTGGGACAGGGCTCCCGGGAGATGAGTGAGGAGCTTCGCCGCTTCGTCACGGGCGCAGATAATGACGCTGACCGGATGTTGCTGGGAGCTGGTCTTTTCGGCCGGTGCGAAAAAGGCAAGACGCCTGAAAAACCAACCATAATAAAAAAGCTGGGTCAGTGTGACCAGACAGAACAGTATAAAAAATATCTCGCTTAGGGAGACACCAAGTCTATTCATAAACAATCTACGATTGGGGCCTGGAACCGACACGGGCGATTCGACCGAGGGTCAGACATTAAACCATGCAGTCCATCCGCGAAAGTACGCATAACCGTCATTCTTTTATAGGAAAATTACTATTTGGGATGCGAAAGAGGGCAGGCTAAGTGGAAATTCGTGGGATGGGGGTATCTTGCGGGCCCAAACGGGTCTCCGGCCCGTACAATAATCAGCGTCATGGCAGCATTAACATTTGCATTAGAAGGCCATTGCTCCGATTCGGCGGCAAGGGCGGGGAGGATGGTGACCGACCATGGGGAGATCCCTACGCCTATATTTATGCCCGTGGGGACGGTGGGGAGCGTAAAGGCTGTCAGCCAGCAGCAGCTAAAGGCGGACGTGAAGGCCCGGATCATTCTGGGCAATACCTATCATCTCTATCTCCGGCCGGGTCTGGAGGTGCTGGAGGCGGCGGGTGGCATCCATAAATTTAATGGATGGGACCGTCCTGTGCTGACGGACAGTGGCGGATACCAGGTTTTCTCCCTGGCAGGTACCCGTAAGATACAAGAGGATGGGGTTGTATTCCAGTCCCATATCGACGGGTCGAGGCATCTTTTTAGCCCGGAGAAGGTAATGGATATCCAGCGGGTCATCGGAGGGGATATCATCATGGCATTTGATGAATGTCCTCCCTATCCCAGCGAATACGCCTATGCGGAGAAATCCATGCATCTTACCCACCGGTGGCTGGACCGGTGTTTTGAAAGATTCAACGGGACGCCGGATAAGTACGGGTATACCCAAAACCTCTTCCCCATCGTACAGGGGAGCGTTTTTCCCGACCTCCGAAAGGCGTCCTGTGCATATGTGTCGGGCAAGGGGGCGGTGGGGAATGCCATCGGAGGACTCAGTGTCGGGGAGCCGGAGGCGCAGCTTTATGATATTTGTGAAGCCTGCTGTACGGACTTGCCGGAGGACAGGCCCCGCTACCTGATGGGCGTGGGTACACCCTGGAATATCCTGGAATGTATCGCCCGGGGCGTAGATATGTTCGACTGTGTTATGCCAACCCGTAACGGGCGGAATGCTATGCTGTTCACCTCGAAGGGGGTCATCAATATCGATAATAAAAAGTGGGAAAAGGATTTTTCACCCATCGATGATGGCATCGACAGTGAGTGGAGCCAGTACTATAGCAAGGCGTATCTGCGTCACCTGGTCAAGGCGAAGGAGATACTGGGGCTGACCATTGCCAGCGTGCATAATCTTGCGTTCTACCTCCATCTGGTGACGGAGGCGCGCAGGCATATCCTGGCCGGAGATTTTGTCAGTTGGAAGAAGGAGCAGGTGCCCTTGCTGCAGACGAGATTGTAGGCACAGGCTGAGGAGGAAAACAGGGTGGTCCGGACCTTTCGGCCGGCCATGGAATTGATGGACCAAAACCTTGGTTTTAAGACAAGATTATGAAAGGCGGGGTGTACCTTCGCGGCGCATGCTTAAACTGCTGGACAGATATATACTTCGGAAGTTCCTCGGGACCTTTATATTTACCCTGCTGGTGATCACGGTGATCGCCGTGGTGATCGATACCAGCGAAAAGGCAGACGACTTCGTCAAGTCCGGAATGACGGCCTGGCAGCTGGTGATCCATTACTACATCGGCTTTATACCCTTCATCATGTCGATGATCTTCCCGCTGATGACCTTTATTGCCGTCATTTATTTCAGCAGCAAGATGGCGGGACGGTCGGAATTTATTGCCATCCTTGCCGGAGGGGTGCGTTACAATCGGATGTTGCGGCCTTATTTCCTGGGTTCGATCATACTGGCGTTGATATTCTGGTGGGCCAGCCAGTACTGGGTGCCCAGGGCCAACGAGATACGAACGGACTTCCAGGCTGTCTATGTGGATCGCAACAGCTCCTACAACTCGGATTACTACCGGACCAATAATTTTTACCTTCGCGTGGACCCCAATACCTATGTCGGGTTCCGGTATTACGATACGGCGAACAAGTCGGCCAGCAATTTCTTTATGCAGAAGCTGAAGGGCGACAAGGTCTATTACAATCTGCGTGCCGAGACCATTAAATGGGATCCGCATAAGAAAGACTGGCGACTGCAGGGAATCATCGAACGGAAGATCGATGGGTTGAAGGAAAGCGTAACAAAGCTGGATACTCTTCACGTGAATCTGAATG
>DASZWE010000443.1:0-8621 GCA_035546735.1 Puia sp. | reverse complement strand
CAGGGCCTATACCGGCATTCACGCCTACTTCATCGACTCCAATTTTTTCAAGGTCTTCTCCTACGGCGCCGCCGAAGGGGCCATCCCTGCCAAAGGCTTGTCCGCGGGAGAAGCCATTCTCTCCGGGACCAACGCCCGCCGCCTGTTTGGGAATACATCCCCCATCGGAAAGCCGCTGCTCATCGGCAAGGAGCACACTCCCTATAAAGTGGTGGCGGTATTGAAAGAAGGTTTTGAACACAGCCATCTCGACCCTTCCCTGCTGCTGCCCCTGCCCACGGGCGAGATGTACAACTATCCCGGCAACTGGGCCAGCTGCAATATCTATAACTATTTCAAGCTACGCCCCGGCGGCTCGTTTGCCGGCGTACAGGCCACGCTGGACAGGGTAAAGAAAAAGCTGGTGGATCCGGAGTTTGCCTACATGCATGTCCGGTTCATCCTTCAGCCGCTGCGCGACATTTATTTTCGCAGTCATCTCAACCTGGAGCTGACGCCCGGCGGCAGCCTCACCCAGGTGCGACTGCTCAGCGCCATCGGCCTCTTCCTCATCCTGCTGGCCATCATCAACTATGTCAATCTCGTCACCGCCCGCTCATCCACCCGTAACAAGGAGTTTGGTCTGAAAAAGACCCTGGGCGCCTCCCGCTACCAGCTGGCAGGTCAGATAATGCTGGAATCGCTGCTGTTCAGCCTGCTGGCCATGCTGCTGTCCTGTGGGCTTATACAGGTGATCGCCTTCCTCTATCGTCATTTCACCGGGGACCCCCTGACAACCTCGCTGCCCCTGATGCTATCCCATTACGGCTGGCTGCTCCTCTTCTCTCTGGCGGTAGGCCTGATCGCTGGTCTGTACCCCGCCATTTATCTCACGGCCATTAAGCCCATCCTCTCCTTACGGTCCATCACCGGCCGGCCCGGCAGGACAAGCCCACGCGTACGCAATGTGCTGGTGCTGGTACAATTCTCCATCGCCGCCGCGCTGGTATTCGCCTCCTTCGTCGTATACAGCCAACTGCAATACATCAACAATAAGGATAAAGGATTAAAGGCGGAGGGAGTGGTGCTGGTGGATAAATTCCGCGACCAGAACGCCTTCCGCCACCTCATCGAACAGCAGTCGCAGGTGGTCAGCACCAGCTTCTGCAACCGCACCCCGGCCGGCAAGACCATCTGGGTCAATACCTACCAGACGCCTGCGATGAAGACCAACATGTCCATACAGTCCTTCCCCGTGGATGACAGGTTCCTAACGACCATGGGCATGCGGCTCATCGAGGGCAGGAATTTCAACAGGGACCTGATCACGGATACCAACTCCCTGATCCTGAATGAATCCGCGGTCGCGGCATTGGGACTCTTCAACCCCATCGGCGCAACGCTCAACGGCAGCGAACACGTCATTGGTGTAGTAAAGGACTTCAATTACAACTCTCTTCATGAGAAGATAGCGCCGGCCATACTACGTTATTCCCCGCAGGGCAATATACTGGCCATTCGGATCAAGGGCGGACACACGGCTCAGTTCCTGGACTGGCTGCGGGCCACCGGTAAAAAATTCATGCCCGAGGACGCCCTGACCATCACCTTCCTGGACGATAATTTCAAACAGCTGGCAAAAAAGGACAAATTACTGGGAGACGCCATCGGCTTCTTTACCCTGCTGGCTATATTTTTGGCGACATTGGGTCTTACAGGTCTTACCCTCTTCACCATCGAAAGACGCACCCGGGAGATTGGCGTTCGGAAAGTGTTGGGCGCTACCATCCCCGATATATTGACCCTTGTGTCAAAGGATTTCGTCAAGCTGACATTCGTCGCTTCCGGTATCGCGCTGCCCCTCAGCTGGTGGCTGGTACACCGCTGGCTGGACAATTTCGCCTATCGGGTATCTGTCGGCTGGTGGATATTTTTTGTCACAGAAGCCGTACTCCTGCTGATAGCCTTGTCGGTCATCAGCCTGCTGGCCCTGAAGGCGGCGACTGTCAATCCCGTAAAGACGTTGCGGACGGAGTAGCAACGTCTTCGGCCGATAGGCCAATCATTAGACGTTTTGCGGGAGGGACTATTTTCCCATCAGGCCCGATCCGCAAAACAAAGACGTTGCGGACGGAGGCAGAAACTAAGCATATGTGTGGATGACGGCATGGACCTATGCAAATCTCATAGGAGATTTTGGTTTATTTTTATTGCGATTTTAGTACTACAAGTACCAAAATTCCATTTTTTTTAAACCAGGATCCGCCAGTCAAAAATTAGTGTTCCGCTCCCAGCTTAACCCAAATACTGCGCTACATCACAAAACACTGCATATGATAAAAAATTATTTCAAAGTCGCCCTTCGCTACCTGTTGAGATACAAGGGCTATACCCTCATCAATATACTCGGTCTCTCCACCGGCATCGCCTGCTGCATCCTGATCATGCTCTTCGTACGCAGCGAATTCAGCTACGACAGATTCCACACCCGATCCGCCCGCATCGCCCGGGCATGGGTCGACGAAAAGGCAGAAGGAAAGGATTTCATCAACACCATCACCCCCATCCCCATGGGCCCCGCACTGGAAAAGAACATACCCGGGATAGAAGCGGCCTGCAGGATATACAGCTTCAGCACTAACATAAAGTTCAACGACAAGGAGTTCTCCGGCTCCGTTCATATGGTAGACCCCAGCCTGTTCCGGATATTCGACTTCCCCCTCCTCCGGGGCAGCGCACAAGCTCCCTTCCCCAGCGACCACAGTGTCATTCTTACCAGCTCCGTCGCCGAAAAATATTTTGGCAAAGAAGACCCCCTGGGGAAAAACATCCAGCTGGAACTGGGCGACGACAAGGTCCTCTTCACCGTAGCCGGCGTGGCCGCCGACAATCCTCCGGGATCCAGCATCCGTCTCGACATCCTGATCCCTTTTGCCAATGACCATTATCTGTGGAATGAAAGACTACGTACCAGCTCCTGGTCCAACATATTCGTCGAGACATATGTGCTTATGCGGGAAGGACAGCGTATGGATGCCGCGGAAAAACAATTCCCCGCGATGATGCAGGCATTGAAAGGGCTTCGGTATAAACCCGGAACGTATAACATTTACCTCCAGCCGCTCACCGCCATCCACCTGGATACCACCCTGCCCGGCGGCTACGTACCTCCCGGCGATCCGAAATATTCCTATATCCTGGCCACTATCGGTATCCTGATCCTTTTGCTGGCCTGTATCAATTTTATCACCCTGTCCGTAGGCCGGTCCACGACCCGCGCCCTGGAAGTAGGCGTCCGCAAAGCGCTGGGTGCGCAAAGACAACAGCTGATGCGACAGTTCTGGGGAGAAGCCTTCCTCCTTACGCTGATATCCGTCCTCATCGGCCTGGGGCTCTCCCTGCTACTGCTGGGTCCCTTCAACAGCATCACCAACAAAGAGCTTTCACTTCGCCCCGATGGCTGGTTCTTCCTTTTTTGTCTGGGACTCATCGGCATTGTCTCCTTCATAGCGGGCATCTATCCCGCCATCATCCTTTCCGGCTTCCATCCGGTGGAAGTGCTAAAAGGGCGATTGAAGATCGGAACAGGCGCCGGCCTTCTCCGCAAGACCCTGGTGGCAGGACAGTTCATCGCCTCCATTTCCCTCATCGTCTGTACCCTCGTCGTCCACCGGCAACTGAATTATCTCCGCAACAAAGACCTTGGATATAATAAGGAGCAGGTCATCATTGTCCCCACCAACAAGCCCAAAATGGAAGGCATGAAGCTGGCCGCCTTATACCGCACCGAGCTCCTCCGGCATCCTGAAGTGGTGGAAGCCAGCACCTCCCTGTATAGTTTCTCGGAAGACAGCTGGATCAATATCGGCTATACGGACGACAACAAAAAATACCGTGAATTCGAGTTCAATGCCGTCGATCCATCCTTCCTCCCTACCATGGGTATACAGCTGGCCGCCGGCAGGAATTTTTCCGCAGACAACGATGCCGACAGGAGCGCTTCCATACTCGTCAATGAGACCCTCGTGAAGGAATATGGATGGAAAGACCCCATCGGGCAAAAGCTTCCCGGCAGGTTCGATCAACGCATCGTCGGCGTCATGAAGGACTTCAACGTACAATCCCTGCATACAAAGATCCGCCCTATCGTGCTGGCCGTCATACCCGACTCCATCATGCGCCGGGCAGAAGATATAAGCTATGCGCAATCACCCAGGGCCACGATCTCCGTACGCCTGAAACCCGGCAATACAGCCCGTCAGATCAGCCTCCTCAAAGCAGCCTGGCAGTCCATTGCACCGGGGCAGGAGTTCGAATACGACTTCCTCGACCAGGCCGTCGCGCTGCAATACAAGCAGGACCAGCGCACAGGCTATATCGTTACCCTCGCCTCCTCCCTGGCCATCTTCATCGCCTGTATGGGATTGTTTGGCCTCGTTACCCTCTCCGTCACCCGTCGTACAAGGGAAATAGGCATCCGTAAGATATTGGGAGCAGGCGTCCCGGGCATCGTACGGCTCATATCCATGGAGTTCCTTCAGCTCGTGGTGATCGCCGCGGCCGTCGCCTTCCCATTGTCCTGGTGGGCCATGCACGCCTGGCTGCAGGACTTTGCGTACCACATTCCCATCGAAGGATGGGTCTTTGCCGCCGCTATTGCGCTGGCCGTATTGATTGCCCTGGCTACCATCAGCATACAGGCCGTCCGGGCGGCGCTCGCCAATCCCGTAAAGAGTTTGCGCACGGAATAGCTGGACAAAGACCGTATCTACCGCGTCGTCGCATTATTTCCAGCTGTTCCCCGCCCAATGGCTGGCGGGCGCGCCCGCCGGACCGAACGAACTATTTCATGTCACCCTTAGTCTCCATCCCCTGCACCGTCACGGGCATCCTGAAATCGCTGGATGGAAAACTTCGCCTACCATCCGGGCCGCTAATGCGAATCCGGTGGAAAGACGGGTATGGAGCGCTTTCGTACAACAGGTGTTCGAAATCGAACGGTATAGATATTTCCCTATTCATATTTGCATTACAATCATTTGTTTACACAAAGGCATGCCTATTGTGCAATACAATATTGCCGGGTCATCCGAAATGCCATGCTTAAAAATATTCTGCACACCGCCTGGCGGTCTATTGCCAACCAAAAGGGTTATTCCATACTGAACATTGCAGGGCTGGCCGCCGGCCTTGCCAGCTTTATATTTATTGCGTTGTGGGTACAGGACGAAATGAGTTTTGACAAGTTCAATAAGCGTTATGACAGGATCTTCCGGCTTGTATCAGCAGACAAGGAAGGCAACGCATACGCCATGTCCGGAGCCCCAATGGCAGCGGCGTTGATACATGATTACCCGGAAGTGGAAAATGCCGTACGTCTCAGGCAGCGGGAAGAAATTGTCACCTATGAACATCGACAAATACTACAGAGCGGTATTCTAATTACTGACCCGTCTTTTTTCCAGGTATTCAGCTACCTTCTTATGCGATGGCGCAAAGGACTAAGGAGATTGGCATCAGAAAAGTGCTGGGAGCTTCCATCGGAAATATGACGCTTATGTTAGCCTGGGATATTCTGAAGCTCGTGCTGATAGCTTGCATCATCTCCGTTCCTATCGCATCGTATAGCATGAATAGCTGGCTGCAGGGGTTTGCCTATCGGGTCGCTGTTCCGTGGTGGATTTTTGCCGCGGCCGGATCCCTGGTGATCCTGATGTCACTAAGCACAGTAGCCGCACGCATTATTAAAGCTTCTATGGCAAATCCTATCACGAGTTTACGAAGTGAATAGCCCCGGCAGGAAACGCCCCACTACGCATTCGTCCCGGTTTCCTATATTCGCTCCTGCCGGACAGGCGCATCCGCGCCATCCGATCGGGCCTGACGACCCCCGAAAGTGTATCGTTTCCGGACAGTTCCTGTATCAAAAACAGAACTGCCCCTGGGCCCACAGCCACACAAACTATTTATTAACAGCTAGTTACCACTCTGGCATGTCATTGAAAGAGGTTAACCGGCAACAATTTAAAAGTATGATCGATCTAAAGCGTATTTCCAAATGGGTGATGGTAGGCGGTAAGCCTAATTTTATTTTAAAAGATGTCCATCTGCACATCAAAGAAGGGGAATTCGTCTCCATCATGGGACCTTCCGGCTCCGGTAAATCCAGCCTCCTCAACGTCATCGGCATGCTGGACGACGCCTCGGAAGGTGAATATTTCTTCCTTGAGCAGGCCGTACATACATTAAAAGAAAAACAGCGTTCCCAACTATACAAACAGTACATCGGATTCGTATTCCAGGCTTATCATCTCATAGATGAGCTCACCGTATACGAGAACATCGAAACGCCCCTCATTTATCAGAACATCAAGGGCTCCGAAAGACAAGCCATGGTAGCTGACATATTGGACAGGTTCCAGATCGTAGGAAAAAAAGATCTCTTCCCCACCCAATTGTCCGGCGGACAGCAACAGCTGGTAGGCATCGCCCGCGCCCTCATCGGTAAGCCCAAGCTTCTTCTGGCAGACGAACCCACCGGCAACCTCAACTCCCGTCAGGGCGAAGAGATCATGGAACTATTCAAACAACTGAACAACGAAGGCGTCACGATCATCCAGGTGACACACTCGGAAAAAAATGCCGCCTACGGCTCCAGGATCATTAACCTCCTGGATGGCAGGATTGAGAATAATTAATTAAAGTGCATAATGAACACGAACAGACATCTTAGCTTATTTGTAGGTATCGCCGTACTCTTCTCTGTTACAAACGCTCACGGACAGACCACCATTGGCACGGATACCGCCGACCAGGTAGGTAGCTCTCTCAGCCTTCAGCAGGCCGTCGCCATTGCTATCAAACACAATCTCCTGGTCAACCAGGCCGACATCACCGCACAGGGGGCAAGGATCAATTACAACCAGGCCTGGGACTATATGCTGCCCACCCTCAATGGCAACGCCAACCAGGCCATCAGCAACGGACGAAGCCTGAACCCTTATACCTACCAGTACACCAATACACAGGTCAACTCCGGCAGCTATGGTCTCAACAGCAACCTCACGCTGTTCCAGGGCCTGCAGATACAGAATAGCATCAAACAATACGGCTATACCCTTGACGCCAGCAAGATGGACCTTCAGCAACAAAAGGACAACATCACCCTGAACGTGCTGCTCGCCTATCTCCAGGTGCTCAGCTCCCGCGACCTCCTGGTCATCGCACAAGAGCAGGCCCGTGTCGACGCCCTGCAGGTGGGCAGACTGGATACCCTCAACCAGGCAGGCGCCCTGCTCCTGCTTTCCAACCTCACCGACCTGAAAGGACAGTATGCTGGCGACGTCGCCAACATCGCCAATGCTACCAATACCCTCGAAGCAGCCAGGATCAACCTGTTCAATATACTCAACGTACCTTATAAAAGGGATGTGGAATTTGATCCCAATGCCTTTACGTTGCAGATATCCGAATACCCCGACAATCCTGACAGCATCTATCGTACATCCCTTCGCACCATGCCCTCCATCAAGGCGGCTGATCTGAGGGTCATGTCCTTCCAGCGGGCGCTGTCCGTCGCAAGAGGCGCATATTACCCCACGCTGACCCTCTATGGCAGCATCAATACCTCTTACTCCAACCAGGCGACGACAAAGGTTCTCACCGGCACGTCGAATGATCTCACCAACCAATACGTCACCATAGGCGGGACGGATTACGATATCTATGCCAAGAACCAGAACTACGCCGACCATACGATACCCTTTGGCGATCAGTTCAAGAACAACAAATACACCCAGTTTGGATTACAGCTGAATATCCCTATCCTCAACTACCTGCAGGTACGCAACAGGGTAAAGCAGGCAAAGCTCAACCTGAAGAACCAGCAGCTGCTCAACGCGAATACCCGTCTGGTGCTCCAGCAGAATGTGGAAACAGCCTATCAGAATATGATCGCGGCCTACAAGCAATATAAATCCTATATCGACCAGGCGGCCGCCTATGCCGAATCCTTCCGCACGACGGAGATCCGTTTCAACGAAGGAGTGATCAACTCGGATGTGTACATACTGGCAAAAAACAGGGCGGATGCAGCCAATGTCAACCTTTCGGCAGCAAAATATACCTATATCTTCCGGACCAAAGTGCTGGATTATTATCAGGGTAAGCTCACCTGGTAGGGACCTCCTGTCCGATCATGCGTTGTTGCATGCCCGTTGGCGCTATCGTGACATCCATTCCTCCAAAAGCTTTCCGATCGTCGCCCCTTCTACCATGAACCCGTCATGGCCATACGCCGAGTCGATCTCTACCAGCTCCGCCGCAGGCAGGTGTCGCGCAATAAAACGCTGCTCTTCCAGGGGACAAAGAATATCGTGATTAATACCGATGACCAGGGTTTTCCGGGTGATGCTGTGAAGCATTTCCTCCACGCTCTTACCCCTTCCCCGGGACAGGTGATGGCTGTCCATCGCCTTGGTCAGCAGCCAGTAACAATATGCGTTGAATCGGCTGACCAGCTTGTCCCCCTGGTAGGTAATATAAGAAGAAGCCCTGTAATTATCCAGCTTCTCGGGGTCGGGATCTGTCTGCTTCTGCACCATGATGCCATAGTTACGGTAGGTGAGGATCCCGATGGCCCG
>DASZWE010000442.1:0-4631 GCA_035546735.1 Puia sp. | reverse complement strand
CGTCCCGGCCGCCCTATCCCAGCAGTTTCGCCGCCTTGCGTATCCCCGCCGTCAGGCGGTCGATCTCCGCCGTAGTATTGTAGAATGCCAGCGACGCCCGCACCGTACCGGGAATACAATACAGATCCATGATCGGCTGCGCGCAGTGATGCCCCGTACGTACCGCAATACCCTGCTTGTCCAGTATCTCACCCAGGTCGAATGGATGTATATCCCCAACTAAAAAGGACAATACCCCCGCACGGTTCGCAGAATTTCCGATCATCCGCAATCCCTCTATCTCCTGGAGAGAACTCAACCCATACGCCATCAGATCATGCTCCGCCCGCCGGATAGCAGGCAGCCCCAGCGTCTGTATATAATCCAATGCCGCCCCAAGCCCGATAGCGCCCGCTATATCCGGGGTCCCCGCCTCGAACTTGTACGGCAGATCATTATAGGTAGTCTTCTCGAAGCTCACGGTCTTGATCATCTCCCCGCCACCCTGGTAAGGAGGCAGCTCATTCAGCCACTTTTCTTTTCCATACAATACCCCAAAACCCGTAGGTCCATAGATCTTGTGGCTGGAGAAGGCCAGAAAGTCGACATCCAGCTCCTGCACATCCACCTCCATATGCTGCACCGCCTGGGCCGCATCCAGCAGCACCGGAATGCCATGCTTATGCGCCGCACGAATGATATCCCGCACAGGATTGATCGTCCCCAGCGCATTGGATACATAATTCACGGACACGATCTTCACTCCCTCCGACAACAGCTTGTCTAACCCATCCAGCACCAGCTCCCCATTCCCATCGATAGGGATCACTTTTAACGTAGCGCCCCTTTCCTCACAGGCCAGCTGCCACGGTACGATATTGGAGTGATGCTCCATGCCCGACACCAGCACGCTGTCACCCGCTTTCAAATAGCGTTTGGAAAAAGAAGCCGCCACCATATTGATAGACTCCGTGGTACCACGGGTATAGATGATCTCATGCGCATGCTTTGCCCCGATGTATTCGGCGATCTTCTTACGCGCCAGCTCATAGGCGTCCGTAGCCAGCTGGCTCAGATGATGTACCCCGCGATGCACATTGCTGTTGATCGTGTGATAGTATTCATTCATGGCATTCAGCACCGCCTCCGGCTTCTGCGTGGTAGCCGCATTATCCAGGTACACCAGTGGATGGCCGAATACCAGCGTGTCCAGGATAGGGAAATCCTTCCGGACCTTTTCGACATCCAGCATTGTACTATCCTTTATCATTACAGTGTTATCCATGATTGGCAGGTGTTTGTGCGGGAAAAATGCTATCTGAAATTTAGCCCTTTCCCGCAAAGAGCTAATGTCTGAAGGCCTTCGCCGGAGCTGCTTTGACACGAGAGCTTCGCTCGTATCCTTCGGTTCTGGACCAACTGCCTACAGCAGTTCCAGGTGCTGACTGATCAGCTCGTTGACATGCGCCTCTACCTCGGGCATACGGATCTTTTCCGTCACGTCGAAGGCAAAAGCATTGATAAGAAGCCCTTTTGCCGCCTCTTCCCCGATACCGCGCGCCCGAAGATAGAACAAGGCATCCTCGCTGAACTGGCCCACGGTGGAGCCATGACTGCACTTTACATCGTCCGCAAAGATCTCCAGCTGCGGCTTGCTGTCGATGGTCGCCTTGGGGCTGATCACCAGGTTATTGTTCTGCTGAAATGCATTTGTTTTCTGCGCATCCTGGTGCACATACACTTTTCCATTGAATACGCCCGTGGATTGCTCCAGCAATACCCCCTTATACAGCTCATTGCTGAGACAGTAGGGCTTTTGATGATCCACTAATGTATGATTGTCCACCAGCTGATGACCCGCCGTAAGATACAGACCGTACAAATGGGTCTCCGTATGATCTTCTTCCAGCCTCGTCTGCAGGTCATTCCGGACCAGGTCCGCGCCTGGCAGGGTAAAGGTGAAGTTATTGTAAAGACTCTGGCGCTGCTGCCGCACACTCGTTTGTTGAACAAGCCGTACACCCGCTCCTGCCGTTTGGATCATCGTGTGATGGAATCGCGCATCCCCATGTACAAGGACATCCGAAAGACCATTGACCCAGATGATCCCCTTTCCACCGGAGACGATCGACTCGATGGCCGACAGCTCGGCATTCCTGTTGATCACCCATACATTCCGTGGTTGTACGAACAGATTGTTCTCCGAAGTATACAGATGAATGATATGCAGCGGCTTTTCAACAACAACACCCGCATCCACTCGTACAAAAAGCCCGTCCGTAAACAGCGCCGCATTCAGGTTGGCGAAATGCTCATTCCATCCCGTCTGCTTTTCGAAATACACCGACAAAGCCGGGTCCTGGCGGGCATCCGCTACTTTCAAGAGCTGTATGCCCTTGGGTAGCTCGCCACCGGCGACAGCTCCATCCCAGGAACCATTGACCAGCACGATCTGGTAACAGTCCAGCCCCGCAATATGGGCCTTCTTTACCAGCGACGCATCCGGGGCAGGCGCTCCGGAACGGGCCGAAAGACCATCCTTAGACTCCGACACCTCCCCTCCGATGGTAAATTCATCTTTTAAGAACCGCGCCAGATTGGTATATCTCCAATCCTCATTCCGGATAGAAGGGAAACCTCCCAACGCACGGAACTTCTCGAAAGCCGACTCCCGCGTACGACGCAGATCGCTGCTCTCTTTCTTTGTCCCGCCGGATACCGATAATTTATTGAAGCCGTTCACAACCTCTTCGAACAAGGGTATAGACGGTGCTTGTGTCATGCTCATCTTTCAACGTTTATATGGTAGTAGCCTTTTCCCTGGCTTCCTCTTTCAACCAGTCATAACCCTTCTCTTCCAGCTCCAGGGCCAGCTCTTTCGTACCCGATTTTACAATACGTCCGTCGTAGAGTACGTGTACAAAATCCGGAACAATGTATTCCAGGAGTCGCTGATAGTGTGTGATGATGATGAAGGCATTGTTCTCATTGCGCAGCTTGTTCACGCCCTTGGAGACGATACGAAGCGCATCGATATCCAGCCCGCTGTCCGTTTCGTCAAGGATGGACAGGGCCGGCTCCAGCATCGCCAGCTGGAATATCTCATTTCTCTTTTTCTCCCCTCCGGAAAAACCTTCGTTGAGACTCCGGTTCACCAACTGGGCATCGAACTCCACCAGCTTTTGCTTCTCCCTCGACAGCCTCAGGAACTCCTTGGCATCCAGGGGCGGCAGCCCCTTATGCGTCCTGATCTCGGCCAGGGCCGTCTTTAAGAAGTTGATATTGCTGACGCCCGGTATCTCTATCGGGTATTGAAAAGCAAGGAATACACCCTCTCTGGCACGGACCTCAGGACTCATCTCCAGTAAGTTCAGTCCCTTGAAAAAGACCTCGCCCTGCGTCACCTGGTAATTCTCCCGACCCGCCAGCACCGAAGCCAGCGAGCTTTTTCCGGATCCGTTAGGTCCCATGATAGCATGGACCTCTCCCGCATTCACCGACAGGTTGATCCCCTTCAGTATCTGCTTCTCCTCGACTTCAGCATGTAAATTTTTAATCGTCAGCATTTTCTTATTTGTTGTATATAGTCTTTATTATCCTACGCTTCCCTCCAACGTGATGGACAGCAGCTTCTGCGCTTCCACCGCAAACTCCATCGGCAATTGATTCAATACTTCTTTTGCATACCCATTGATGATCAGCGCCACCGCCTTCTCCGAATCGATACCCCGTTGATTGAGATAGAATATCTGATCCTCGCCGATCTTGGAGGTAGTAGCCTCATGCTCCACCGTAGCCGTACTGTTCTTCGACTCGATGTACGGGAAAGTATGCGCACCGCATTGATCTCCTATCAACAGGGAGTCGCATTGCGTAAAGTTCCTGGCCTGATCCGCCTTGGGACCTATCTGCACCAGCCCGCGATAGCTGTTGTTGCCATATCCGGCGGAGATACCCTTGGAAATGATCCTGCTGCGGGTATTGCGCCCTATATGATACATCTTCGTACCCGTGTCCGCGATCTGGCGGTTACGGGTCACCGCTACGGAATAGAACTCACCCGTGGAATTGTCACCCTGCAGGATCACGCTGGGGTATTTCCAGGTGATCGCGGATCCCGTCTCCACCTGCGTCCAGGATATCTTGGCATTGGCGCCCTTGCAGATACCACGCTTGGTAACGAAGTTGTAAATACCGCCCTTCCCATCCTTATCGCCCGGATACCAGTTCTGTACAGTAGAATATTTTATCTCCGCATTTTCCAGGGCAATCAGCTCAACCACCGCGGCATGCAGCTGATTCTCATCCCGGGTCGGCGCCGTACACCCTTCCAGGTAGCTTACATAGCTGCCTTCATCCGCAATGATCAGCGTCCGCTCGAACTGACCCGTATTCTCCGTATTGATCCGGAAATAAGTGGACAATTCCATGGGACAGCGCACCCCCTTGGGGATGTAAACAAAAGATCCATCGGAAAAAACAGCTGCATTCAGGGCCGCGAAAATATTATCGGAATGCGGCACCACCGAACCTACATACTTCTGCACCAGCTCCGGATGCTCCTGAACAGCCTCTCCGAACGAACAAAAAATGATACCCAGCTCCTTCAGCTTGTCCTTATAGGTCGTGGCAATGGAGATGCTGTCGAATAC
>DASZWE010000441.1:0-5432 GCA_035546735.1 Puia sp. | reverse complement strand
CTTCTCGAAAAGATCCACCCACCGCTGAGTATAGCGGTAATACAGAAGGAAATCCTGCCGGATAAAAGCATACCAGGTGAAGCTTTGGTATTGATACAGCTTCTCGTAAAAACCCGTACACTCGCTAAGGTCAGCCGGAAGGTTCTTCTCGAAGAACTCCTGCACCGCGATCTCATCCTTCTCATTCCGGGCCACCCCATTGCGAATATACCAGCTATACAGCTGCAGCGCCAGATTCGACAGCTTGCTCATCAATTGCAGATGTGCATTCACGTCATCCACCTCCGACGTCAGCCTGTCCGCCCTGTCCTGCATGCTGCGCGTAATATGCAGCGCCTCGATGGTCTTTTCAAAGAAGAGTATCTGCAAGAGAAAAGTAGTCTGATTATGCGCCTTCGCATTCTCTTTTATCTTATCTAAAACCTTGAGACTCTGTAGATATAATCCTTTATTATAAAGTATTCTTGCATGATCCAGCTGCTCGTGCAGCAGGATGTCGATATTGGCCTCCTGCCGGATCAGCCGCAGGCTGGTAAGTATCTCCCGGTACAGATGCGCCTTGGCGTTGGATAGCTGCTGCTTCTTGAGGGTCTTGCTTTTCTTTAACAGCTGAGCCTCGTCATACTCCTCCATTTTATCCAGAGCGTCAAAGAGTTGTATGCTTTGCAGGTCCTCACTGCCTGAATTTCGCTTGATATAGAGCTTAAAGTTGCGTTTCTCCGACTTTTCCAGAGATTTTACCAGTTGGAACAGGGCGTCTGAACTTCGGTTGGGCATCGTAATTTAAAACTTTAAAATCCTTTACAGCAGCGGGTTCTGGAAGAAAAAGCCTCTATTAAAAGGTGTAAAACCATATCAATTATGATTTTAAGCCCAAAAGAAAGAAAGCTAAATTTATTCTCCGGGATAGGGGTACAAAGATAATATCCGTCCCCCAAACGAACCAAGGTCAAAATAATTCACAAAAAATTCTATGTCCGACAAAAAAATCTTCATTTTTGATACCACTCTCCGCGACGGTGAGCAGGTGCCTGGCTGTAAGCTCAATACCACCGAAAAGGTCGAGTTGGCCCAGCAGCTGGAAGCCCTTGGCGTCGATGTCATCGAAGCTGGCTTCCCCATCTCCAGCCCCGGTGACTTCCACTCCGTGGAAGAGATCTCCAGGATCGTCAAAGAAGCCACCGTCTGCGGCCTTACCCGCGCCGTTCAAAAAGATATAGAGTGCGCAGCCCAGGCGCTCAAACACGCCAAACGCCCTCGTATCCACACCGGCATCGGCACCTCCGACTTCCACATAAAGAGCAAGTTCAATTCCACCCGGGAAGAGATCATCCAGCGCGCCGTCCAGGCCGTAAAATGGGCCCGCAACCTCGTGGGTGACGTAGAATTCTTCGCAGAGGACGCCGGCCGCACCGACAACGAATACCTGGCCCGTGTAGTCGAAGCCGTCATTGCCGCCGGAGCCACGGTCGTCAATATACCCGATACCACCGGCTACTGCCTCCCCGATCAATACGGCGAAAAAATAGCTTACCTGGTCAACAACGTAAAAAATGTCGACAAGGCTATCCTCTCCTGCCATTGCCACAACGACCTCGGCCTGGCCACCGCCAACTCCATCGCCGGCATCCGCGGCGGCGCCCGCCAGATAGAATGCACCATCAACGGCCTGGGCGAAAGAGCCGGCAACACTTCCCTGGAAGAAGTGGTCATGGTGATCAAACAACACAAGCACCTGGGATTCTACACCAATATAAAAACGGAAAAGCTAAACCCCATCAGCCGCCTGGTGTCGGATACCATGCGCATGCCCGTACAGCCCAACAAGGCCATCGTAGGGGCCAACGCCTTCTCCCATTCCTCCGGTATCCACCAGGACGGATTTCTCAAGGACTCTTCCACCTACGAGATCATCAATCCTGATGAAGTAGGCGCCGACGGATCCAAGATCGTACTGACAGCCCGCAGCGGCCGCAGCGCCCTCGCCTTCCGCTTCCAGAAGCTGGGCTATACGTTTACACGCAACGACATAGACGTACTATACGAAAGGTTCTTAAAAGTAGCAGACACGAAAAAAGAGGTAGTGGAATCTGACCTCGATGAGCTGGCTAAGGCTTACAACAAGACAGCCGTAACAGCTTAGGCAGGTCACAGGGCCTGAGGCCCATCATAAGATCAACGTATGGCAAAAACACTATTTGAAAAGATCTGGGACAGCCACGTGGTAAAAACCATCGAAGGGGGTCCCTCTGTCTTATACATCGACAAACATTTTATACACGAGGTCACCAGCCCCCAGGCATTCAAAGGCCTCGAGAAAAGAGGCATGGAAGTTTTTCGGCCCCGGCAGATCATAGCCACGGCGGATCACAACGTCCCCACCATCGACCAGCACCTTCCCATAAAAGACGAATTGTCCAGACTGCAGGTACAGCAATTGATCGCCAACTGCGCCAAACATGGCGTTGAGCTCTACGGCCTCGGACATCCCTACCAGGGCATCGTACACGTGATAGGCCCCGAGCTCGGTATCACACAGCCCGGCATGACTATCGTGTGCGGCGATAGCCACACCTCCACCCACGGTGCTTTCGGCGCCATCGCCTTCGGCATCGGTACCAGCGAGGTGGAAATGGTAATGGCCACCCAATGCCTCCTGCAAAGCAAGCCAAAGCTGATGCGCATCAATGTAGAAGGTCAACTGGGCAAAGGCGTCGTTTCAAAAGACATTATTTTATACATCATAGCAAGAATATCCGCCAGCGGCGCCACCGGCTACTTCGTGGAATATGCAGGCTCCGCCATCCGCAACCTGTCCATGGAAGCCCGGATGACCATCTGCAACATGAGCATCGAAAT
The DNA here is from genome assembly GCA_035546735.1 of Puia sp. Taxonomy (GTDB): domain Bacteria; phylum Bacteroidota; class Bacteroidia; order Chitinophagales; family Chitinophagaceae; genus Puia. Next base: position 2,573 of record DASZWE010000441.1, on the reverse strand, counting down.
GGGCGCACGCGGTGGCATGATCGCCCCGGATCAGACCACATTCGATTATCTCAAAGGAAGGGAATTCGCTCCCAAAGGCGCGCAGTGGGATAAAAAGGTCGCGGAATGGTCCCGGCTCTACTCCGACCCCGATGCCCGGTTCGATATCGAGATCAATATCGACGCTGCCGCCATCGAACCCATGATTACCTATGGCACCAACCCGGGAATGGGCATTGGTATCACAGGACACATTCCCGCCGGGACGGAGATCTCCGAAAAAGAAAAACCAGGTTTCCTCAAATCCCTTGCCTATATGGGATTACAAGAAGGCGCCCCCATCAAAGGCAAAAAAGTGGACTATGTCTTCATCGGCAGCTGCACCAACTCCCGCATCGAAGACCTGCGCATGGTAGCCTCCTTCGTAAAAGGCCGCAAAAAATCAAAAGACATCGAAGCCTGGATCGTCCCCGGCAGCCGGCAGGTGGAAAAACAGGCAATAGAAGAAGGTCTCGATAAAATATTCGAAGAAGCAGGATTCCGTCTTCGCCAGCCCGGCTGCTCGGCCTGCCTGGGCATGAATGAAGATAAGATCCCCGCAGGGAAATACTGTATCTCCACCTCCAACCGCAACTTCGAAGGCAGACAAGGCCCCAACGCCCGCACACTGCTCGCCAGCCCCCTGACAGCAGCCGTAGCAGCCATTACAGGAGAGGTCGCAGATGTACGGGAATATCTATCCGAGCCGCTTCCAGCGGCTCGTCCAAAGGACACACTTTTAAATAAAAAACAATGAGCACCCGGTCTATAAATATCATCCGTTCGACTGCCGTCCCGCTCAACATAGAGAACGTGGACACGGACCAGATCATACCCGCTCGCTTCCTGAAGGCCACCAGCCGGGAAGGGTTCGGGGAAAATTTGTTCCGCGACTGGCGTTATAACACCGACGGCACTCCGAAAAAAGATTTCGTGCTCAATAACCCTGCCTGGACAGGCAGAATACTGGTGGCAGCAAAGAACTTCGGATGCGGATCCAGCCGCGAACACGCCGCCTGGGCCATCAAGGATGCAGGATTTGACGTCGTGATCAGCAGCTTCTTCGCAGACATCTTTAAGAACAATGCGTTGAATAATTTCCTCTTACCCGTTACGGTCAGCGAAGATTTTCTCAGGGATGCCCTCACCACCGTTGAAAAAGACCCCGCCGCAGAGATCACCATCGATCTGCCTCAGCAGACCATCACACTGGAACCTACCGGTGGCAAAGAAATATTTGAGATCAATAATTATAAAAAGACCTGTTTGCTCAACGGCTACGACGACATCGACTACCTGCTCAGCATCCGGGACGAGATCGAATCCTTTGAGAAGAAATTTTAACCCTATACCAAACTCTATCGTATGCAAAAAAACATCGTTGTAATTGAAGGGGACGGCATCGGCCCCGAAGTCACCCGACAGGCCATTAAAGTGCTCGACGCCATAGCCGAACGGGAAGGACATGAGTTCACTTACAAATACTGCCTGATGGGTGCAGACGCTATCGACAAGACAGGCAACCCCCTGCCCGACGAGACCATCGAAGCAGCCCTCAACAGCGATGCCATCCTCTTCGGCGCCATAGGTCATCCCAAATACGACAATGACCCCACCGCCAAAGTACGCCCCGAGCAGGGATTGCTCAAACTAAGGAAGTCATTACAATTGTTTGCCAATATCAGGCCGGTGACCACTTATCCGGCCTTACAACATTTGTCCCCCCTCAAAGCCAAGATACTCGAGGACGTGGATTTTATCATTTTCCGTGAGCTGACAGGCGGTATCTACTTTGGAAAGAAAGAGACCGCCGACGACGGCAGCCAGGCCATGGACGATTGCACCTACACCCGTGACGAGATCGAACGCATCGCACACCTCGCCTTCCGCCAGGCCCAGCAAAGAAGAAAAAAGCTGACCCTCGTAGACAAGGCCAATGTGCTGGAAACCTCCCGCCTGTGGAGAAAGGTCATCCAGGACCTTGCCGGCAGCTACAGCGATGTGAAGGTCGACTTCCTCTTCGTGGATAATGCCGCCATGCAGATCATTCTCAATCCCAAACAGTTCGACGTCATCCTGACCGAGAATATGTTCGGAGATATCCTCAGCGATGAAGCCAGCGTTATCAGCGGCTCGCTGGGTCTGCTTCCCTCGGCATCCATTGGCAAGGGAGCCGCACTCTTTGAACCCATACACGGCTCCTATCCGCAGGCCACCGGTAAGGACATCGCTAACCCCCTGGGTAGCATCCTCTCCGCAGCCATGCTGCTGGATCATTTCGGACTTCATAAAGAAGCCGGCAAAATACGTGAAGCCGCCAACTGGACATTGCAGAACGGCTTCGTTACAAAGGACATCGACCCGGTGAATTTTTATTTCACCTCTACCATCGGCGAACTCATCAGCGACTATGTTGGCGGTAAGATCCCGGGTGATATCCATAAGGAAAATATAGAGTTGCGTAAATCAACTATAATCTAACCGCGGACTCCGTCCGCGGTTAGATGCCGGCCCGGCGAGGGCCGGCAAAAACAAAAAAGTTCTTTGTTTATTCG
>DASZWE010000440.1:0-16927 GCA_035546735.1 Puia sp. | reverse complement strand
AGGAGACGGGACCCTGTACCTTGTCGGGTATCACCGTCAATGCGACGCCTACCAATTCGGGGGTAGTGACCTGTACACATCCGACGACGACCATCACGGCCAGTACGACGGCTTCGGGTACAACTACATATAGCTGGTCAGGTCCTAATGGTTATACCGCCACGGGCAGCAGTGTTACGGTAAGCGCGGCCGGCACTTATACGGTGACTGGCACCAATTCGGCCGGAACGGGCAGCGCCAGCGTAACGGTCACCGCCAATAACAGCGCTCCTGATGTAACGGCAACGGGAGGAGCCCTCGGGTGCGCCTCCAGCACTACGATCAGCGCCAGTTCTTCCATATCGGGCGCAACCTATAGCTGGACGGGTCCCAATGGTTTTACCAGCTCGCAGCAAAATCCTTCTGTAACCGCTGCCGGCACGTATACGGTGACGGTAACCAACCCTGCTACCGGCTGTACGGCCTCCTCGTCCGTGTCTGTCACGTCGGGGGCGGCGGCTTCCGCCTTCTGGCTGGAAGATTTTACCTTGGCCAATGGCACCACCTCCGATGCGGGAGCGACGGCCTGGACAGCCACGACCACGGCTACGGGAACCTATACGTATTCCGTGCAGAACAATGAGTTCAAGACTTCTTTCACTGGTCAGAAAGTCGGCACCTGGACGTCCGGATCCATCAGCCTTGCGGGAAGGTCCAATACCATTTTGTCAATCAATCTCCGGAGTGAAACGGCTTCCAGCGGGGATGCTTTTGAAACCGCGGACTATGTGCGGGTATATCTCCGGATCAATGGCAGGGCCGACAGCCTGATCTATGAGGACCTGGCGGGTATCGGCACCAGCACGACGGGAACATCTTCCATGACCCTGACATCGGGGGCTTTCAATGGGGACTCTGTGCGGGTGATCATTGTGACCAGCAATTCCGATCCCACCGAGCGATATTTTTTCGATAATGTAACGCTGACGGGTACGCCGACGAGCGGGACTGCTGTCGCCACCGGCGGAACGATCACCTGTACAAATTCTTCCGTGACATTGACCGGCGCTTATTCGGGCACTGGCGCGACATATAGCTGGACGGGTCCGGGCGGTTTTACTTCCACGGCACAAAGTCCTGCGGTGACTACGGCGGGCGTGTATACCTTAACGGTGACCGCAGGAGGGTGTACGGCTACTGATACGGCGCTGGTGTTGCAGAATACTACCGCACCGGCAACGCCAACGACCAGCACCGTTCCTTCCAACGCTACGCTGACCTGCGCTACCAATTTTGTCACCCTGTCAGGCGGCTCCACTACCTCAGGAGTAACGTATGCCTGGACGGGTCCCAACAACTATAACGTTCCCTCATCTTCGGGGAATGCTTTCAATCCTGGCACTTATACGTTGACGGTAACCAACCCTGTCAATGGTTGTACTACCATTACCAATACGGTGGTTGCCAAGGATACGACATCGCCCGCCGGCCTTTCGATCGGCAGCAGTACGGGCGCAACGCTTCTGACCTGTGCCAGTCCCAGTATTGTACTGACGGCCAGCTCTTCTACCGGCAGCGTCAGCTTTAGCTGGGGCGGACCGGGCGGCTTTTCGGGTTCGTCGGCTTCTGTCAGTGTCAACAATCCGGGAACATATATTGTAACGGCAACGAATTCCTCTACCGGTTGCGCTTCCACTGCTTCGGCGAGCGTAACGCAAAATATCACGCCGCCGGCCAACCTTCTGATGACGAGCAACCCCACGACTGCCGTGCTGACCTGCTCATTCAGCAGCATAGCCTTCACGGGTACCTCATCCGTCCCCGGGGCCACTTACGGGTGGACGGGTCCTAACGGGTTGACGGCTACAGGAGCCACCTTGTCTGTAAATGTGCCGGGCACCTATACCCTGATCGCAACGGACCCGGCAAATGGCTGTGTGTCTACATCGTCAGCGGTGGTGACACAGGATACCGCGCATCCTGCCGCGGCCATCACCAGCAGTATTCCGGCCAATGCGTTGCTGACCTGCACCAATCACAGCGTGGCCCTTTCGGGCAGCTCGGCCACTTCGGGCGTCAACTACACATGGGCAGGGCCCAGCGGCTTTACCGCCGCCGGCGCCAATGTCACGGTGACTACTGCCGGAAACTATACGGTCACGGTCACCAACCCGTCCAACGGTTGCTTTACGTCCACCTCCGCTCCCGCCGTCACCCAGAATACGAATGTCCCTGGTGGGGTATCGGCCAGTGTCTCCGATAAGCTGTCCTGCAGCACGACCAGCGTCACGCTCACGGGCAGCTCGACCACTTCGGGTGTGACGTATGCCTGGTCAGGACCTAATGGGTTCAGCGCCACCACGCCGGTGACCACTACCAGCGCAGGAGGGATCTATACCCTTACGGCTACGGACCCTGTCAATGGATGTTCATTCAGCAACAATATCACGGTGCAGGCTGATACGGCTCATCCTGCCGGTGTAACGGCTACCAGTGATGGATCGCTCGATTGTACGATCCCGACGGTGGGCCTCACGGGCAGCTCGACCACTACCGGTGTGACGTATTCGTGGGCAGGCCCTAATGGGTTCTTCGATCCTGAGCGGGTGACGAGTGTATCCGACTCGGGTACTTATTTCCTCACGGTGGCGAATCCGGCCAATGGTTGCAGGACCATTGCTTCCATCACGGTGACGGCGGATTTCACTGAATGTTCGTTGGCAGCTCCCAAGGCAACCACCGCGCATGCCGCCTCGCTGGATATGCCGGCGGGCAACACAGCGGGAACCATTACTTATAAGATTTACCCCAATCCGGTGAACACTACAGCCTTTGTAGAGCTCAACTCTCCGCAAAGAGCGCAGGTGTCGGTGGAGGTGTACAATAGTGTGGGCGTCCGTGAGCAGGTCCTCTTCGAAGGTACTGTCGAAGCGGGAACCCCGTATAAATGGACCTTGGGCGCCAGCCGTCTGACGGCGGGCATCCACTATTGCATTATCCGGACGAAAGATAAAGTATATACAAGCAAATTGCTTATAACGGCCGGACGGCCATAGTTGTACGAAAAAAAGAGCGCATGGCGCTCTTTTTTTCAATATCTTCAGCACATGAAAATCGCATTTCATGGTGCGGCCCGCGTCGTCACCGGATCCAAGCATCTGATCACACTAAAGAACGGCAAAAAGTATTTATTGGACTGTGGGATGTTCCAGGGAATGGGCGCCCAGACAGATACGCTCAACCGCAACTGGGGATTTGTTCCGGCGGAAGTGAATACCCTTATTTTATCTCATGCACATATCGATCACAGCGGGCTCATCCCCAAACTGGTAAAGGATGGGTTCTCCGGAAGGATATTCTGTACCCCGGCTACAAAAGAGCTCTCGGGCATATTGCTGGAAGATTCTGCCGGCATACAAGAGGATGAAGTAAAATATACGAATAAAAAAAGGGCCCTGGAGGGACTACCTTATGTGCAGCCGCTGTATACAGAAGAGGATGCGAAGAACGCGATGCAGCATTTCCAGACCGTGGAGTACGATACCTGGCAGACCATCGATGAAGACGTACAGGTAATGTTCACCGACGCGGGTCATATCATTGGCAGCGCCGCCGTCAGCCTGAGAATAAAGGAGGATGGCATAGAGAAGCATCTGACCTTTAGCGGTGATGTTGGGCGATACAGGGATGTAATTTTGAAATCCCCCGAAGAATTTCCACAAGCAGATTATATCCTTATTGAATCCACTTACGGCAACAGTCTTCATGATCCTGCCGATACTACGTCCGACCTGCTGTTGAAATGGATCGTGCGCACCTGTCTGGAAAAGAAGGGCAAGCTTATCATACCGGCCTTTAGCGTTGGGCGTACACAGGAGATACTCTTTGCCCTCAACACTTTGGAAGAGGAACATCGTCTGCCGCCGCTGGATTATTTTGTGGACAGCCCTCTCAGTATCGCTGCTACCGAGGTGGTCAAAAAATATCCTCAACTTTTCAATAAGACCATTCAGAAAGTGCTGGAGACGGACAATGATCCGTTTGCCTTCAAAGGGTTGCGGTATATCAAGACCGTGGCCGAGTCCAAGCTGTTGAACTATCGCAGCGAGCCCTGTGTCATTATCTCCGCCAGCGGTATGGCCGAGGCGGGGCGGGTGAAACATCATATCAATAATAATATCGAGAACTCCCGCAATACCGTACTCCTGGTAGGCTATTGCGAACCTCATTCGCTGGGCGGCCGCCTGATGGCGGGGGCCAGGGAGGTGCATATCTTTGGCGCGCTCCGTGAAGTCAATGCCGAGATCGGCAGTATCCGCAGCATGAGCGCTCACGGGGATTATGAGGACCTCAGCCAGTTCCTCGCCTGCCAGGACCCCAAGATGGTGAAAAAGCTCTTTATCGTCCATGGTGAATACGATGTACAGCAGGCTTTCAGGGACCGACTCATCCGGAAGGGGTTCACGGATGTGGAGATACCGGAGCTGCATTCCGAGATAGGGCTGGGATAATGAAGCTGCGCACCGGACGAGCCGTCCTACGAGGCCCGAAAACCCATTTTCGTCCTCAGAATCCTGCTTTTCATGGATAAATCTTGCCGGATGGTCCATGAAAAGATAACTTGCGCCAAAAGCTAACCATGCGACGCCTCCTTTCCAGATTCAAATGGCATATCGTCTTTTGGGTGGTATACTGTACCTTCTGGACCCTTATGTCCGTGTACAGCTATAACTCTCCTCCCGGCAGGGGATTCCTTGTTACCATCGTCTGGTTCCTGGGCAGCGCCACGTGCAGCTATCTTTCGCTTTACTGGCTGATGCCGGTGTATTTCACCCGACGGCGGTATTTTATTTTTTCCGTGATAACCCTGGCCCTTCTTTCGCTGGCGGCCCTGGTCATGACAGCCGGCATATGGAGCATCTATCAGCTGGAGGGCGTCAGGTTCCCTGTCACCCTCTTGCAGGAATATTCCTATGTGCTGATAGGGAACTTTTACACCGTCTTTATCATCGTGGCCGTCCGATCCATAAAGGATAAGATACGCAGCGACAGAAGGACCGCCTTGCTGGAAAAAGAAAAGACCGAAAATGAGCTGCGGTTCCTCAAATCCCAGATGAACCCCCATTTTTTGTTCAATGCCATCAACAGTATCTATGTTCTTATTAAAAAAGATCCTGATTTTGCCGGTCTGACCCTCGTCAAGTTTGCCGACATGCTACGCTATCAGCTGTATGAGTGCAATGCGGATGTTATACCCATCGAAAAGGAGATAAGCTATCTGGAAAACTATATACAGCTGGAGAAGCTTCGTAAAGGTGCGCTGGTCAACACCAGCTTCAATGTAAGCGCCAGCACCGGTAAATTCTCCATTGCACCCCTGCTGCTTATTCCCTTTGTGGAAAATGCGTTCAAATATGTGTCCAGTTGCCCCGGGAAGGATAACTTTGTCATGGTCGATCTTAATTACCAAGACCATATCTTTGAGCTTAGTGTGGAGAACTCCATGGATGAAGACGCCATGATGCCCAAGGAAAAGACCTGGGGCGGGATAGGGCTGGAGAATGTCCGTCGCCGTCTGCAGCTTATCTATGACGGCTGTCATGCCCTGGATATCAGCACCAAGGATGATGTGTTCTCCGTCCTGCTGACAATAAAGATCCAATGAGCATACGCTGTATCATAGTGGATGACGAGCCCCTGGCAAGGGAGGGGATGGAGCTGCTGGTAAAAGAGGCCGGGTTCCTTGACCTGCGGGCGTCGTGCAGCAATGCCATCGAGGCCAACAGGGTGTTGGCAGAGCAGCCGATAGACCTTATCTTTCTGGATATACAAATGCCCAGGATCAGGGGTATCGATTTCCTGAAGAGCCTGGAGAACCGGCCCCTCGTGATCATCACTACCGCCTATCCTCACTATGCCCTGGAGGGGTTCGAGCTGAATGTGCTGGACTATCTTTTAAAGCCGATTACTACAGAAAGGTTCCTAAAGGCGGTCAACCGCGCCCGGGAAGCTGTTCTGCCCGAGAACTACTTTTTTATCAAGACCCATCATGGCTATGAAAAGATCCTCCATCAGGAGATCTTATTTGTAGAGGCCAGCCAGAACTACAGTGTCATTCACACTCCCAGGGGAAAATTTATGACGCTGACATCCCTGCGGGCCATCGAAGAGCAATTGCCTGCCACCTTGTTCCTGCGGGTGCATAAATCCTACGTAGTCTCTATCGACAAGATACAGGCCCTCTCCGGTAGTGAGCTTACCATCGACGGGCATAAAGTCCCGTTTGGTAAAAATTATAAAGACGTATTGATGAAGATCATCGACAGCAGACTCATCCGGAAATGATCATTTTACTCCTCTCTGGTATATCGGTGTGCCATCGGCTGTACGCAGGTCCACCCATTGGACTTCGGAGATACCGTTGGAGATAAATCCAATCCCCGTGATCAGACCGGCGGACCGGGTATAGGCGGAAGTGAATGTCTTTTTGCCATTGATAGAGACAGCTACCTTTTTATCCTTTACGGTGAATTCGAGGTCCTGCCAGGTCCTGAGGTCGGCGCCCAGGCCTGAGAGGTCATTGGAACGGCCGTTCAGCTCATTCTCCCCAAACTGTGCGGTCAACTCGCCTGTGCAACCCTTTACCGTGCTTTTGAAATACATGAAGTAGTTCTGGCAATAGATCTCACACATCAGCAGGGGGCAGGATTCGTTGTTCACCGGCTTTATTCTTACCCTGCACTTCAGCGTGAAGTTGTCGCTGCTGTATTCGATCCCGGAGGGGAACCAGGTGTTGCAATAGACATTGTCCTTTTGGATATCTATTTTGCTGTTGATGATCTCTTCTGTCGAGAGCTTTAGCATGCCCGTGTCCAGGTGCGTGATATATTTTGGACGGCTGCCCCGTATCTTCTCTATCGAATAGAATAGCCAGCGATCGGTGGGAATGCTGACCGGGAGGGTCCTGATGATCTTATCGTCGGCGATGAGCTTGGCTGTATGATATCCTGGCTCATAATATATGTCCGTGAGGGTGTAGTTGTGCTTATAGACCCTGACCCGCCGGCTGATGTCCCAGGATTGCTGGATAAAAAAGCTGTCGGCTGTCACTGAATCCACATTGTATTTAAAAATGACTGTATTGGGGATGTCGTTGCCTGTCACTTTGGTGGCGGAGAAATGGGCCTTGTCGATGTTGGACGGGCCGGGTTTTTGGGACATCAGAATGATGAGGGTGGTGGCGGATAGCAGTATCAGGGCGAGGCCGGCCATCAGATAGCGTGCTTTGGCGGGGACCTTGGGTCTGCGGGGGAGGGGAATCGTTTTGGGGATGCCGGTGGCGGGGGCTGTCTCGGGGTGGATGGGGACTGTTCCGGGGCGGGCGGCTTTGGCCAGGGTAAAATTCCGCCAGTGCTGGTAGCCTGCGGACTGGGCGATGGCATCCAGGGTGGCTACCTGGGGGAGGCGGGAGAACTGTCCGTTGAGCAGGCGTTTGATGGTGGAGAGGCTTATCAAAACCCCTGTGTTGGATTCGATGGTATCGCTAAGGATCACCATGTCCCTTTGCACCATGCTGCCGGGATCGGGAAGGCCGGCCCTGGCGCAGAGCTCCGCCATGCACATTTTGACCAGTTCATGTTCGTTATGTGGATTTGAGTGCATTTTGACGCTGTTTTGGATGGCTTTTGGAGGCAAGTTCAGATTTGTCCCGACTAGTTTTGGCGGTATAAATATAAAACACAATGAACAGATTTTTCAAGGCCGTCCTTTTGACAGGACTATTTGTTGGAACGACAGACATGGTTTCCGCTTTTATAACACAGTTTATCAAGACGGGGAAATACGCCGATGGGATGATGAAATATATTGCGGGGGTGGGCATCGGGATGAAGAACGCCTTCCCGGGTAATGAGTGGGTGGCGCTGCTGGGGCTGTTCTTTCATTATTTTATCGCTATGTCCTTTACTTTATTCTTTTTTTTGATATTTCCCCGGGTGAAATTCCTGCATTATAATAAGTATCTTATAGGGATGTTGTATGCGGTGTTTGTCAACCTGGCGTTCAACCAGGGGATATTACCCTTTTTCCAGCCCCGATGGTCGTTCAGCATTGCCCGATCCTATATCGACTGGGTAGTCTTTGGTATTATATTCGGGATACCGATCGCATACAATGCTTATAAATATTATAAGGTGGAATAAATTTTATTACTCTGCTTTTAAACTCTTTACCGGGTTGGCCACTGCCGCCCGGATGGATTGCATGCTGATCGTGCATACCGTTATCAGGATCACGGCGGCGCTGGCTATAAGGAATATGCCCGGACCCAAACCGACCCGGTAAGCGAAAGAATGCAGCCATTCATTCATGATCCACCATGCCAGGGGCAGCGCTACCAGCAAGGCAACGCCTATCAGCTTCAGGAATCCCATCGACAGCATGACTGCTATTTGTCGTGTCGATGCGCCAACCACCTTCCGGATGCCTATTTCTTTTTGTCTCCGCTGAGCCGTAAAGGCCGCCAGTCCGAACAGACCCAGGCAGGAGATCAGGATCGCCAGTCCGGCAAAGTATTTGGACAAGTCTGCTACATTTTTTTCTGACCGGTACTGCCGTTGAAAAGCGGCGTCCAGCCACCGGTAGTCAAATACATAGCCTTTATTCCATTCTTCATACAGGCGCCGGATGCGGGCAAGGGCTTCCGTCTCTCTACCCGCCTGTATCCGGGCAAGTATCTTATAGTTGCTGCCGGAGTCCGATGCATCGGGCAGGAGCACCATTGGTCTTATTATTTCGTGGAAGGATTCAAAATGGAAGTTTTGGATAATACCGACGATACGTCTGGGTTGGTTCAGAAATCTTACTGTTTTGCCTATGGGGTCTTTTATGCCCATAGCGTCGATGGCTGCCTGGTTCAATATGATGGAGGATCCTCCTTTGAAGTCGGAGAAGTCTTTTCCAGCCATCAGCCTGATCTCCATGGTCTGACAAAAGTCATGTCCTACGCTGGCCACTTCAAACATAGGTTTCTGATCGGTGGCCATGCCTTCCCATTGCATTCCACCCGTGGCAAAGGTATGTCCCACCAGATTATGGTTGGCGCCCGTGGCGCTGACCACGCCTGGCAGACGCTTCAGCTCTGCCACGAAATTTTCCTGGTTGCCCAGCAGCCTGCCATCCGAATTGAAGACAAGCACATTGTCCTTATTATAGCCCAGGCGTTCCGACTGGACATACTTCATTTGTCTGAACACTACCAGCACTGCGACAATAAAGATCATCGACAGCGTGAACTGAAATACGACCAGTCCCTTTCGGACGAAAAGCTCACCCAGGGAAGTATTCAGCTTGCCTTTCAATACCAGCACCGGCCGGAATGCGGAAAGATAAAAGGCCGGATAGCTCCCTGCCAGGACACCGGTGATCAGGGTAATAGCAACTGCCGCGAGGATCAATTCCTTATCGGGATGCAGGACGATGTGTTTATCCGTGAGCTGATTGAAGGCGGGCAGGATCAGTATAACCAGGATCACGGCCAGCACCAAGGAAAAGAAGCTCAGCAACATCGACTCCGAAATGAATTGATAGATCAGCTGTCTTCTGCTGGCGCCCACTACCTTTTTAATGCCTACCTCTTTCAGTCTCTTCGAAGCCCTGGCTGTGGAGAGGTTCATGAAATTGATACAGGCAATGACCAGTATAAAGATGGCAATGATGGAGAACAGCCGTACATATTCTATCCTTCCGCCGGCGGGCTTGCCATTGACGAATTTTCCGTACAGGTAGTTATCGGAATATCGATAAGCAAATACCCTGGCTGCGGAGTCGCCTGCGTAGCGGGTAATGATATCCGCCACCTGGCGGTTAAAGGCGTCTACATTGGCGCCTTCTTTTAGCAGCACGTAGTTGTGAGGGCCTTTATTGCTCCATTCCTTTACCCAGGGATGTACTTCTTTCATGTACCCGAAGGAGAGGACGAAGTCGAATTTTTCGGAGGATTGGTCCGGTAGATCCTTAAAAACGCCCGAGATATGAAATTGTTTGTCGTGCTCGAGCTGGATGGTCTTGCCGATGAGGCCATCCGTCCTGTTGAACAGCGTCCTTGCCAGGTCTTCGGAGATGACAATGGAGCTTTTGTCGGCCAGGGCGAGGTCTTTTGTGCCATCCAGCAGCTGATATGAAAAGATATTGAAGTAGTCCTTGCCGGCATATTGCCCCGAAGCCTTGATGGTGTTGTCGCCCACTGTCAGTGAAAATTTGGGGAACCACCCGCTGGGCGCCACGGCAGCGGCATATTGCACCTGGGGCATATCCCGCGCTACAGTCTCTGCCAGTATTCCCGAGGATTCAACCGACACGCTGATGCCATCCCCTTTACGTGCTTCCATCAGCTGGAAGAGCTGGCTGTCCTTTTTAAAAAACCGGTCGATCTGCCATTCATCCGACACCCACAGATAGATCAGCAGGGTGCAGGCAAGGCCTGTGGACAGGCCAATGAGATTGAGGACAGAGGATTGGCGGTCCTTGAGCAGGCTCCGCCGGGCTATTTTGAGGTTGTTACGGAACATGGGTGAATAGCTGGTTTGGAGTGACGGTGCATATAAGGTGCCAAGCGTGTATTTTTTTGATAGTTAAGTGGTTAAGATTATTCCAGGTGCGGGTTGCCGTGCGCAAACAGACGGTTTTCGTACGAAAATGATACAGAAAATTAACGCAAACGTTTGTCCGCCGTTCCAATAAAAAAAATAGCCATTTTGTGGTCTATGAGTAGAATACAACGCATAGGCCTGGTGGCTATATCCATTTTTTGTGTACAACGACTGTTTGCGCTCGACATTATTCCCTATCCGTTGCAGGTGGAGGAGAAGACCGGGGTGTTCGACCTGACACATTCCCCGGGCATATTTTATGGTGCTGATTGCCGGCAGGAAGCTGTGTTCCTGCACGACGTGTTGGGGAAGGAATACCATCTGTCCATACCTGTCAAGGCGTCCGGAGAGGCGGCCGGTGGAATTACGTGTACGGTCGATGGGGCGCTGATGAGGCGTATGGGGAAGGAGGGATATGATCTCACGGTGAGCCGGGGCAAGGTTCAGGTGCGTGCGGCCAGCCCTGCCGGTGTATTTTATGCTATTCAGACCCTTCGGCAGCTGATCAGGGATGGTCATGTCATTCCCTGCTGTCATATCTTCGACAAGCCCCGGTTTGCCTGGCGAAGCTTTATGCTGGATGAGGGCCGGTATTTTAAAGGGGAGCGGGTGGTAAAGCAGCTGTTGGACCAGATGGCCCTTTTAAAAATGAATGTTTTTCACTGGCATCTTACGGATGACCAGGGATGGCGTATCGAGATAAAGAAATATCCGCTGCTCACCGCTGTCGGGTCCAAGAGAGACTCCACGCAGATAGGAGAGTGGGGTTCCGGATGGAGCAGCACTGTTTATGATGGGGTGCCGCATGAGGGGTATTATACGCAGGAGCAGATAAAGGATATTGTGCACTATGCGGCGGAAAGGCATATCACGGTGGTGCCGGAAATCGAAATGCCGGGTCCTGCGAGTGCCGCTATCGCTGCCTATCCTTTCCTGGGGGCGGACAACAAGCCCATAAAAGTGCCTGTGAAATTCGGGGTACAGTACAATGTTTTTAATGTAGCGGATGCGCGGGTGCAACGCTTTTTACAGAATGTGATGGACGAAGTCCTGGCGCTGTTCCCGTCAAAGGTGATCCATATCGGCGGGGATGAGGTGCGATATGACCAGTGGAAGAGATCTCCCCGGGTACAGGCCTATATCAAGCAACATGGATTGAGTTCCCCGGCGGACCTGCAGGTGAGCTTTACCAATAATATGTCTCATTGGCTGGAATCGAAGCACCGGCGGATGATGGGCTGGAACGAGATATTAGGGAGCAAGGTTCATGACTTCAACCAGGAGGCGGACGCCCGGCAAAAGCTGTCGCGGAGCGCCATCGTGCAATTCTGGAAGGGCGACACCAGCCTTATTACCAGGGCGGTCGAAGGGGGCTATGACGTCGTCAACTCACTGTCGGACTATACTTACCTGGACTATGATGCGAAAAGCATTTCCACAGAGAAGGCCTATTCCTTTGAGCCTGTTCCCGCGGGCCTCCCTGCAAGGGACACTTCAAGGATACTGGGGCTGGGCTGTCAGATGTGGGGGGAGTGGATACCCACTGTGGAGCGGATGAATGAAAGGGTCTATCCCCGCCTGGCCGCCTATGCGGAGACAGGATGGACCAGCCGGGCCAATAAGGATTACAAGAGATGGCTGGCCGGGCTGCCTGCCCTGGAAGCCCGCTGGAATAGTGAAGGAATTCATTTCACCGCTGCGAAATAATCGTATGAGACTGGACAAACAGCCCTATCCTTCCGGTGTTATCTACGAGCTTGTCAACGATCGGGGCGTCAGCATCAAGGTGACCAACTATGGATGTATCATCCTTTCCATTGTCACTCCCGACAGACAGGGAGTAAAAAAGAATATCGTAGCGGGTTTCGAGACCATACCAGAGTATATACCCAATCCCGATTACCTGGGATGTATAATAGGCCGTGTCACCAGCCGTACGTCCGGGGCGGGGTTTACCATCAACGGCCAGTGGTATCAGCTGTCGGCCAACAAGGGCAGGGATCATCTGCATGGCGGGTCCAAGGGGTTCGATCAGCGATATTGGGATGTGAAAGAAGAGATTCAAAGTCCCCAGATCGTAGGGGTTGTCTTCTCGTATTGCAGCCCGGCACTTGAAGAAGGGTATCCCGGGGGTCTCGATACCACCGTGGGATATTTCCTGAATAACGACAACCGGCTGACGCTACGTTATCAGGCCACTGCGGATCGGGTCACTCCTGTCAATCTAACTCATCACAGCTATTTTAATCTGACGGGTTTTGAAGAGGCTACCATCGATGAACATAGTTTGCAAATCAATGCGGAGAGATACACACCGTTGAGCGCATCGCTCGTGCCTTCGGGGGAAATACTTTCTGTGCGGGATACTGCGCTGGATTTCAACCGGCATACGCCTATCGGGCTGCGGATGAAGACCTTACCGGAGGCCAGCTATGATCACAACTATGTGCTGGATAAACCCTACGGAGAGATGGGGCTGGCGGCTGAAGTACTATCGCCTTCCACGGGCAGGATGTTGAGAGTGTATTCCGACCAGCCTTGTCTGGGGCTTTATACTTCCGGCTACCTGGACGGCACCCGTACCGGCACGCAGGGGAAAAGTTATGTGCGGCATGGGGCGGTTTGCCTGGAGACGCAGCAGTATCCGGATGCCGTCAACCGGCCTGAATTCCCCAGTACGCTGGTAGAGGCGGGCGGCACCTACAATGCCCTGACTGTTTGGGAGTTTGGCATAGTCTGACGTGTCCCTGGTCAGGCTGCTCAGACCATCGCGGCGACCTCTTTCATTACGCCCGCCGCCAGTTCCCGGGCTGACTGTTCCGTCTCACCTTCTGAATATACCCGGATGATGGGCTCCGTATTCGAGCCACGCAGATGGACCCATCCCTTGTCAAATTCGATCTTCAGGCCATCCTCCGTATTGGTCTCGTAATCCTTGAATTTGCCTTTCATTTTCTCCAGCACGCCGTCGATCATCTTCTTCAGCTGTTCCTGCGGCACAGCCGGCAATGTCACTTTGTTCTTCGACATATAATAGTTGGGGAATGAGTCCCTGTAGGCGCGCATGCCTGTGCCCGCCTCTGCCAGCCCGCTGAGGAAGAGGCCGATGCCGATGAGCGCATCCCGTCCGTAATGGAAGTCGGGCACGATGATCCCGCCGTTGCCTTCGCCTCCTATGACGGCTTCTACCGCCTTCATCTTTGTCACTACGTTCACCTCGCCTACCGCAGAAGGGTAGTAGTGGCCACCCCGGCGTAGGGTAATGTCTTTCAATGCACGGGTCGACGACATATTCGATACCGTATGGCCTTTGCGGCGGCTTAGTATATAATCCGCTACGGCTACCAGCGTATATTCCTCGCCGAACAACGTTCCGTCCTCGCAAACGAAACAAAGCCTGTCTACATCCGGATCAACGGCAATACCGAGGTGGGCCTTTTGTTTTTTCACCTCTTCGGAGATTTCCACGAGGTGTTCCTGTAAAGGTTCGGGGTCGTGGGCGAATTCGCCTGTCACTTCTCCGTTCAATACCGTTATGTTGTCGACACCCAGGGCTTTTAGCAGGGCAGGCACGTAGGTGGCGCCCGTGGAATTGATGCCATCCACCACCACTTTGAAATTCCGGCCTGCGATAGCTGATCTATTCACCAGCGGGTAGTCCAGGATGGCCTGGATATGTTTTTCCATATATCCTTTGGGCACCCGGTAATGTCCGCCTTTTTCGACAGAGGCGAACTGGAAAGCGGATTTTTCGGCTTTGTCGAGGACTGTGGCGCCATCTGCGCTGCTGATGAATTCCCCGTCCGCATTCAATAGCTTCAGGGCGTTCCATTGTTTTGGATTATGGCTGGCGGTAATGATGATGCCGCCGCCCGCTTTTTCCCACTTTACGGCCATTTCCACGGTGGGGGTGGTGGATAGTCCCAGATCGACCACATCCAGTCCTAATCCCAGGAGCGTCTGGACTACGAGGTTGCTTACCATTTCCCCGCTGATGCGGCCATCGCGGCCAATGACGATGATGGGGCGGGCATTTCTCTCTTTCAACCAGCTGCCATAGGCCGCTGCAAATTTTACAATGTCAAGGGGCGTCAGATTTTCCCCTGGTGTTCCTCCGATGGTTCCACGGATACCGGAAATACTTTTTATCAGTGTCATAGTTTGGATCTCCCTACTTTATAGCCAAATATAGAGTAATACAGGATATATAAGTAACAAGGTAATGTACAAATTAGAAAGGCCAGGCTGTTCCCGATGGCCGGTTTATCCTTTAACGTGCCATACAGGAGGGGAATTAATGCGCCTCCGGCTATGCCCATGATCAGCAGACCGGCGGCGGCCTTTGTAAATTTCCCCAATCCGTCGATGGCCAGGGGCCAGATGGCCGGCCACATCAGCGCATTGGCCAGTCCCAGCAGGGCGATAAAGCTTATCGCTACATACCCATGAGAGAGCTGCGCGCAGATGGTAAAGATGATGCCTGCAATGGCGGAGAGTTTCAGTCCCGTCTGTTGGGACATATATTTGGGGATGGTAAGGATGCCTGTAATGTAACCCAGCAGCATGGCTCCCAGGGTGCAGCTGGTGAAATATTTTGTCGTGGCCAGGCTCATACCCATCGAGAGGCCGTATATGCCAATGGCGTCGCCTGCCATTACTTCCACTCCCACGTATAAGAAAAGACAAATGACGCCCAGCACCAGGTGAGGATATTGGAAGACGCTGGTCTTTGAGCTGCTTTTCGCTGTGCTGCTGTCATCTTCTATGTTTATCTCCGGGAGGGATGAGAACCGGATAGCTATGGCCAGTCCTATTAGTACGACGGCCATGACGATATAGGGCGGGATGATCCGGGCGCCCATTTCATTCAACAGCTGGTCTTTTAATGTCCCCGTAGCGGCATCGATATTTTTTTCCAGGGTATCGGCTCCTTTTAATACCAGCGCACCCAGGATCAGGGGGCTGATGGCGCCGGCTACTTTATTACAGATGCCCAGGATGCTGATACGCTTAGCCGCGCTTTCGATGGGGCCCAGAATGGTGGCATAAGGATTGGAGGCCGTCTGCAGCAGCGTCAATCCTGAGCCTTGTACAAAGAGTCCGCAGAGGAAGAGCGGGAAGCTCCGGGCCTGGGCGGCGGGGATAAAGATCAGCGAGCCCAGCGCCATGACAACGAGTCCCCAGGCCATGCCGTTCTTAAATCCTGTTTTTTTCAGAAGTATGGAGGCCGGTGTTCCCAGCAGGAAATAAGACATATAAAAGGCAAAGGTGACAAAGAAGGCCTGCGTATAGCTGGTCAGCTGGCAGGTGAGCTTGAGGAATGGGATCAGCGTGCTGTTCAGCCAGGTGACGAATCCGAAAATAAAGAACAGGATGCCGATGATGACGATGGCGTTGCCGCTTTTTCGGGCGGGTACGGCAACAGGGATGACGACTGTTTGGCTCATATTGTAATTATAGCTTAAAAAATATCTTTTTCTTATAAAGGAAATAGCAGATACCCCATTCCAGCGCAAAAATGCATAGGGAGGAAAGGATAGCCTGTACAAAGACGGGAGCGCTGACAATTTGCAAAAGTCCCGAGGCAATGCTGGTGATATATTCGTTGAACCATCTGTCACCGACGATCTCGAAGAAGAGGTAAATGAATATGGAGTTCATTCCCACGACGGTGAAGAACCGCCAATGTTCCCGGTGATTGCGCAGGTCGATCCACCAGTAGCACAATGCCAGCATCAGCAGGCAGTAGCCGCCGGAGGCCAGGACGAATGAGCTGGTGGCTATCCGTTTGATGATGGGCGTGATACCTGCGGCGTCCAGGAGAAATCCTGCGGCAAGGCAAATGAGACCGCCGATGATCATATTTTTGACCTTGACCGCGCCGGGTCTAGCACTCAGCAGGAGCTTGCCTGTCACGGCGCCCCATATGGTATGCGCTGCTGTGGGTATACAATTGATGGCTACCCATCCGCCCCGGTTGACCTTATTCATCAGGATGGTGTCGATGTAGTTGCCAAAATTATGCTGATCCGTGAAAGGCTGGTCAAAGCCGGGAACATGAATACATCTGTATAAGAGTTCTGTCAACAGCAACAGGCCTATGCTGACAGCCAGCTGCGCTTTTATCGACCAGCGGAAAATGAGAAAGGCTACGAGGAGCGTGAAGGATAATTGCGTCAATACATCCCACAGTTCGAAGGAGAGACCGTGAGGACGGACTGCATAATCCAATACGCCCCAGAAGAAGAGCCAGCCGCTGCGTTTCAAGGCTTTCCGGAAAGATTGTCCCCAGGACACGC
>DASZWE010000439.1:0-5630 GCA_035546735.1 Puia sp. | reverse complement strand
CCCGCTCGTTGGCCAGCTTGAAGTATTTCTTTACGAGGGCATGCAGGCCATCCACTTTGTACAGCTGCTGTATCTTATCCTGGTCCTTGGTATTGAAGAAAAGATTCAGCTGGTTGCCTTTGTCAAACCAGTGCGTGATGGACTTGAAAGGATTCTCATCTTTGGCGTCCTTTCTTTTTTTCAGCTGATCAGGGTTGGGGAAGTAGTTGACGAACTGGCTACGGAATGATTTCTCCAGCAGATTGAACGCTACCTGGTAAGGACCTTCCTGTTCGCCTTCATATACCAGCTCGATCTTTCCGGTGATGGAAGGTACGATGCCCACCAGGTCGCTGATCCAGACCTGTGTCTCCTTTTCCCCGTTGAGGATGGCCCTGCGTTCGGCGGCGCTCACAGCGTTTTCGAAAGCCGCGATGGTGAGACGTGCGGAAACACCGCTCTTCTTATCGACGTATTCGCTGTTACGGGCTTCGAAGGACACCTGCTCGATCAATCTTTTCACCAGGTCACTTATGATCACCCGTCCTTTTTGTTCGGCATGTATATCGGCTTCCTGCTCGGTGATGGCAAGGGCTGTGTCGACGTTCCTGGGATAGTGTGTCAGGATCTGGCTTTCTATACGGTCTTTCAGCGGTGTGACGATAGAGCCGCGGTTCGTATAGTCCTCGGGGTTGGCCGTAAAGACGAAAAGCATGTCCAGGGGCATTCTCAATTTGAATCCGCGGATCTGTATGTCTCCTTCCTCCAAAATATTAAAGAGAGAGACTTGGATGCGTGCTTGTAAGTCGGGTATTTCGTTGATGACGAAGATGCCTCTGTTGCTTTTAGGGATGATCCCAAAATGGATCACCTGCTCGTCCGCAAAATTAAGTCTAAGGTTAGCCGCCTTGATGGGATCGATGTCCCCGATGAGGTCGGCGACGCTGACATCGGGTGTAGCCAGCTTTTCTCCATAGCGCTCGGAGCGGTGCAGCCAGCTGATGGGAGTGTTATCGCCCTGGGCGGCTACCAGATCGCGTGCAAATTTAGAGATGGGCGAAAATGGATTGTCGTTGACCTCGCTGCCGCTGATATACGGTATATATTCATCGAGGAGGTCGATCATTTGCCGGGCCATCCTTGTCTTAGCCTGTCCGCGCAATCCGAGGAAAAGGATATTATGACGTGACAATAATGCTCTTTCCGTATCGGGTATGACGGAGTCTTCATAACCTATGATGCCCGGAAAGGTGGTCTCTTTGCTGTTCAGTTTGCGGATAAGGTTTTCCCTGATCTCTTCTTTTACAGATCTGTTCTTGTATCCCGCTGCCTTTAGCTCTCCAAGTGTCTTTGCTTTTGTTATGTCCATTGCTGCGTTTTATGGTTTCGCGTTTAATACACGGTCTTTCTTTTCCCGCTTTCGAAATCTCTGAAAATAAATGCTCCCAAATGGTCCAGTGAGGCGAAGAATGCCTTTCCGTTGTTGGTTTCGGTGAATTCATTCACGAAACGTTGCAGGTAGGGATCGCTCGCTATCATAAACGTAGTGATGGGTATCTTCAGTTTTTTGCATTGGGCGGCCAGGTTCAGACACCGGCTGGTGATCTTTCTATCCAGTCCGAAGCTGTTCTTATAATACCTTTTGCCGACTTTTAGGCAGGTGGGTTTGCCGTCCGTGATCATAAAGATCTGCTTGTTGGCATTCCGTCTGCGTCTAAGGATGTCCATGGCCAGCTCGAGCCCTGCTACCGTATTGGTGTGATAGGGCCCTACCTGCAAATAGGGAAGGTCCTTTATCTCCACGGGCCAGGCGTCATTGCCGAATACGACGATGTCTAAAGTATCCTTTGGATATTTTGTGGTGATCAGTTCGCTGAGCGCCATGGCTACTTTTTTGGCCGGGGTGATGCGGTCCTCTCCGTACAGGATCATGGAGTGTGAGATATCGATCATCAATACCGTCGAGGTTTGTGCCTTGTAATCCGTCTCCCTGATCTTAAGGTCATCCTCTTGCATGGAAAAGCTCTCGATGCCGTGATTGATCTGGGCATTGCGGATGGACTCGGTGAAATCTATCTGCTCCAGCTGATCGCCAAAGCGGAAGGGCCGTGTCTCCGGATTGATCTCGTCGCCGGCTCCGGGCTTGAATGTATTGTGATTGCCTTGCTTGGTTTTTTTCAGCTTGCCGAATATCTCTTCGAGGCTGCGGCGGCGTATTCCCTGCTCCGTCTTGGGAGTGATGGATATCTCGCCCGTCTGCCTGTTCTCGTCAATATAACCTTTGTCTTTCAGGTCCTCGATGAAATCCCCCATCCCATATTCATCATCCGTCAGCTGGTATTCCTTATCCAGCTGATTCATCCATTGCAGGGCCTCACCAACATCCCCATTCGTATAGCTCAACAGCTGGAGGAATACGTCCAGCAGTTGGTCGAATTTGGGCTTACCCTCCTCATCCGGATCGTACCGTCTAAAGTGAAATCCTATCATATTTTTTTGATTAGAAAGCCGGGAACGCTGTTCCCTCAATTTACAGATAATTCTTTACAATCTACCTTCCGTCTGTCCACCATCATAAATTAACAATGGGTGGGTGGATTTGGTTCTAATTGTATGAAACAGAGTGGGGCAGGGGGACACTGTCGAGGAGCCAAAACAGAGCGAACCACAGGTTCGCTGCCCGAAGGGCTATCATAAGCCGTTTTTGGCTCCGAAGTAAATTCCAGATCAACGAGGAGCCAAAACAAAGACCCGGCTGCATTTTAGCAAACCGGGTCGTATTGTCTTATCCCGTAGGAGCGTTGTCTTATGGGAGTGATGGCATTAGTTCTTTGGACCTGCTGCCGGCCGCGCTCCGGTATATTCTTTTTCCAGATCTGCCATCTGTAGTAACAGCTGGTAGGAGGAAAGGATGTCTTGTGCAAACCCCACTTGTTTATCAGAGAGATTGCCGCCTTTACCCTGTATGGCCATCTGGGCGCTGACCGCCAGTTGCTCGTCGGACATGGGTTCTCCCAGGGAGTTATAATAGCGCATTTGCTGGGTGAGGTCTTTCTTAAGCGATGCAGCCACCTTTGCCGCCAGGGGAAGATCTCCGGACTCATAGCATGCCAGCAGGAAGCTGAAGGATATCCTGTCGTGCTGGTTGCCCCTGTTGGAGGTCATGCCATAGGGGAAATTGGATTCCAGCACATTGTGATCGAAATTCTCCAGAAGCTTGCGAGCGGAATCCTTTTTGTTGTCGTTGATGAGCGTGAGCGCCAGCTGGGCGTGTGCGGCGCGCAGCGTATTCAGATGGCGGCGGTTTTCCTCGTCATAATAAACGCCGGGAGTATTCGCATTTCCAAAACCGAACTTTGTCATCATATTCTTATACGCCACATCATCGTTGTAAAAGCCGATGTTCAGATTCTTGCCTTCCACGGGCACCAGTCGTCCGGCCAGGCCATCCTGGCGGATATATTTCGCCAGCCCCAGGTCTTCCAGCTCATAGGTAGAGTTGAAGCAGATGGGTCGCTGCCATTTGTTTGCAGCGATGAGTGCAAGCACGGCCAGCTCATTCTTGAAAAGGAAGTTCTTATTGGGATTGATATTCAGCTGCAGCTGGGATAGCACGCTGTCACCCGGATTCACCGTACCATTGCTGCGGACTGTATTCAGATCCACCGGTACGGACAGCTTTCTCACCGGAAGGAAATTATACGTATCGCCTTCCTCGGACTGCTGCGTGTATTTCGCATCGTTGCTGCCCACTACGTTCTTCAGCATGTCGTAGAGATCATAATACTTATTCTGATCAAACCCAGGGATACCACCGATGGCAACCGCATCACGCGTATTACCCTGTATCTGCTCCGGCGTGAACAGCACATCGGCCGGCGCGCTCTCGTTGACCTTGTAGCGCAGCTCGTTAATATACCAGTCCGTGCCCAGCAGGGAGTAGTTCATTACCCGTACGTCGGGGCGGATACCTTCCACCTCCTGTGCATACCACAGCGGGTAAGTATCATTATCTCCAAAGGAGATAAGGATGGCATTGGGCGGACAGCTTTCCAGGTAATCCTTTCCAATGTCCCTTGCCAGGGTCTTTTTACTACGGTCATGGTCATCCCATTCCTGGCTGCCCATGAGTACGGGTACGGCCAGGAAGCAAAGCCCCGCGGCGGCATAGTTGGCCATATCGGCCCTGCCCTTGAGGGCAAATTTCTGCAGCAGTTCCTTCACCCAGATGACGCCGAGCCCGATCCAGATGGCAAAGGCATAGCAGGCGCCGGCATAGGCATAGTCACGTTCGCGTGGCTGGAAGCCCGCCTGGTTGAGGTAAAGAACGATGGCCATGCCGGTGAAGAAGAATAGCAGTGCCGTCACCCAGAAATCCCTGTTGCTGCGCATGTACTGGAAGACCAGCCCTCCCAGACCCAGAATGATGGGTAAGAGGAAAAATCTATTGTAGGATTTGTTGTTCTTATGAATGCTGTCGGGCAGCTTGCTTTGATCACCGAGGAAAAAGTTATCGATAAAAGAAATACCTGTAATACAGTTGCCGTCGCGGGAGTTGCCGAAGCCCTGGAGATCATTCTGCTTGCCGGAGAAGTTCCACATAAAATAACGGAGGAACATAACGCCTGTCTGATAGCTGACAAAGTACTTGATATTGCTGGCCATGGTCGGGTTCTCTCCGTCCGACAGGCCGCCAAAAGCGCGGTAAGCGTCCACTTGTCCTCTGTCATTACCGCCATCCCACATACGGGGAAAGATATGCGAAGAGGGTGTATTGCCCCAATCCTGGAGATAGGTCCTGCCTGCCACCTCATATTTGTCTTTTCCTTTGACATACAGCGGGCCACCGTCTATACGGGGAGGGCGGTCCTGAAAATCCGGTCCGTAGAGAATGGGCCAGTCGCCGTATTGATCGCGGCTCAGGTAGCCGACCAGGCTCACCGGGTTGTCGACATTGTACATATCCACCGACACGTTGGCATTGCTGCGGATCAGGGTGGTAAAATAGGTAGAATAGCCCAGCAGCATAAAAGCAAAACACCAGAGGGCCAGCTTGAAACTGGGGAAGGCCTCTCGCTTGATGATATAGCCCGCCCCTATGGCGACACCCAGTATGACGATGATCTTGAAGAATTTGCCGCCACCGCCTCCGGCGGAGTTGATGATCACCGGCAAGGCGACGATGAGCACGAACAATACCAGCCATGTCCGCAGCTTGAACTGGGAAAAGGTCTCTCTTTTAAACAGGAGTCCCCAGGTGAGGAGGCTTGCCAGCAGGACGAAGTAAAGTCCAAAGCCGGAGAAGAAGGGCATTCCCATGCTGTTGACGAAGAAGATATCGAAAGCGCCTGCTCCTTTGATGGTATACTGGATAACCAGTACCTGGACGACGCCGGTGAGCGCGCAGCCGACGAGGAAGGCGAAGATGCCGCCCCAGGTAGTGGGTTTGAACCGTTTGAAGTAATAGACCATTACGATGGCCGGGATAGTAAGGAGGTTCAGCAGGTGGACCCCGATGGAAAGGCCCATCATATAGAAAATAAATACAATCCATTTGTCGGCGCCAGGCTGGTCGGCATGGTGCTCCCATTTGAGGATGGCCCAGAATACCAGGGCGGTGAAGAAGGCGGAAGAGGCGTATACTTCACCTT
>DASZWE010000438.1:0-13759 GCA_035546735.1 Puia sp. | reverse complement strand
TGGCCGTTCATTACACCGGCAACAAGCAAAATGGCCAGCCCATGCTCCTCTCCCGCCAGGAACAGAATTTGGATACGGAGCTCCGTGTCCGCATGGCGGAAGTGCTCCTCCAGCGATTCAAGGACGCCCACGAACGCTACTCCTTTCACCATACCTCCTCCCTCGACTTCCACGAGGTGTATAATTATATAAAGAAGATCTTCGACGACCCCGGGGAATTCCACCCGCAGTCCCAACACATCGCCACTCATCTCTACGAAGCTTCCGTTCACCCGAAGATAAGACCGGGCGAGCTGTATGTAACTTTTTTTACGGACATCCTCATCGACGACACCCCCACGGAAGGCATCGGTCTCTTCAAGGCGGAAACAAGATCCCTCTTTGCCGACATCGACCCCTCTTCCGAAGGACTGGAGCTTTCCTTAAAGGAAGGGGCCGAACTGGCAAAGCTCGATAAAGGCTGTCTCATCCTCAACCACCAGCAGGACAAAGGCTATGAGCTGCTCATCTTCGACTCCAATGGCAAGGGAGAAGAGGCCCTTTACTGGAAAGATAAATTCTTAGGCGTTCTCATCCGGCAGAATGAGTTCCTGCATACGCAGGGTTTCCTTACGATCACAAAGAACTTCGTGACCCAAAAGATGCCGGATGATTTTGAAGTGTCCAGGACGGAACAGATCGATCTTCTCAATCGCTCAATGGACTATTTCAAGACCCATGACCAGTTCAACAAGACGGAATTCGAGACGGAGGTCCTTCACCACGAAGAGCTTATACAATCATTCCGCCAGTATGACCAGCAATACCGCGAGTCCAATCCCATGGCCCCCGCGGATGAGTTCTACATCTCGCCCCAGGCCGTAAAAAAGCAGGCACGGGTATTCAAGAGCGTTATCAAGCTGGACAAGAACTTTCATATCTATGTACATGGCAATCGCGAGCTCATCGAGAAAGGATATGATGAGGCCCTCCAAAAGCATTATTATAAGATCTATTTTGATCAGGAGGCATGATGGTCCGGCTGTCGCCGGCCCTCTTCTTGCCCGAAACCGGTATGGCCTCGGTATTAGCTATGCTTCCGTGTCCTGGGAAGACCGACGGTTTTCAGCATATCATTTGCCTTGTCTAGCTTATCCTTAAAAAGTACCTTATCCTTGTACTTTTCAAGAGATTTGTCGATACGCACGACAGGTGATTTGCTTTTATTTAACTCCTTTGCTTTCACGATTACAAATTTAAGCTTTTTTCCGCTGAACAAGAAATGCCTCATATTCCACTCCTTTTTCAAAGCTCTCCCATTCTCCCATCCTTTGTCCATAAAGGTCAAAGTCCTCCTCTATTTCTGCCAGATATTTAGTTAATCCCATTCTGTACAAGCGGGTTCTTGATCTTGAGCTACCAGTTGCAAATATCCAGGCATCCGGTCGTTTCTCCAAATTGAACCAGTTTAGTGATCTTACCTTTCGGCCCTTCACTCACAAATTCAAAAACCATGAATGATTTTTCTGCGTTAAGTTCGTATCGTTCAAGTTTCATAGTGTAGGCGATATACACACAAAATATTTAGCATTCAAGAAAGAGAAAGTATACGTAGATAGAATTTGAAAATCGCCTAACTTACGGATTATGAAAGACAAAGTAGCGATAGTCACAGGAGCAGGTCGGGGCATTGGATTTGAAATATGCCGCCAGCTGATCGCACAGGGCGCCCGCGTAGTGCTCAACGACAACGATGAAACGCTGGCCCGTCAGGCAGCCGCTCAGCTGGGCGAAAAATGTATCCCCGTCCCCGGAGATGTCGCAGACGTCGACCTTATTCGACACCTGGTCGACAAGACAGTATCCGCCTTCGGCCGCCTGGACATCGCCATCGCCAACGCAGGCATCACCCTCTTCGGCGACTTCCTCAGCTATCCACCGGAATCCTTCCACCGTGTGATGCAGGTCAACCTCGCCGGCAGCTTCTTTTTGGCCCAGACCGCCGCCCTGCAGATGAAAGCACAGGGCGATGGCGGAAGCATCCTCTTCATGTCTTCCGTTACAGGTCACCAGGCCCATAAGAACCTGGCCGCCTACGGCATGAGCAAAGCCGCCCTGGAAATGCTGGCCCGCAGCCTGGTCATCGAATTATCTCCCTATAAGATCACCGTAAATGCCGTCGCCCCCGGCGCCACCATGACAGAAAGAACGGCAGGCGATATGAATTATGAAAAGGTCTGGTCCGCCATCACCCCCATGGGCAGGCCCGCCACCACCCGCGACATCGCCGATGCCGTCCTTTTCCTCGTCTCCCCACAAGCCAGGCATATCACTGGTCAGACCATTGTGGTCGACGGAGGATGGACAGCGGTGAGTCCTGAACCTTATTAAGGCAGCGCATACGCCACATAACTATCTCCCGACGCCGTCCCCAGTTTCCCACCCCCGCACGCCACCACCACATACTCCCGCCCCCCGGTGGAATATACGGCCGGCGTGGCAAATCCCGGCGCCGGCAACACCGCCTCCCACAACACCTTCCCCGTCCGCTTGTTAAAAGCCCTGAGCTTACCATCCCGGGTAGCCGCAATAAACAGCAGCCCCCCCGCCGTCACCACAGCGCCGCCATAGTTCTCCGTCCCCGTGACGATCCCGCGGGCAGCCAGTTCCGGGTACTCGCCCAGCGGCGTCTTCCACTCCAACGCACCGGTATTCAGATTGATGGCATTCAACGTCCCCCAGGGCGGCCGGATGGCAGGATACCCCTCCTTGCTGAGGAACTTGTTATAACCCGTGATCGTATAAGGCAGGTTTAAAAAGCTATCCGGAGCGACTACCTTCTGCACCTCGAATGGTTTTTTCTGAAGGTCCTTTACATCCAGCACAAAAGAGGCAAGCGCCCCCCGCTCCTGTTCCGTCAGCCGTTTAAAAGCCGGCATCATTCGCCGACCCGACCCCACCAGCGCCGCAAAACCCGCGGCATTGTATCTGGAACCCACATTCAACAGCGACGGATAGTTGCCGCTGCCCTTCCTGTCGGGTCCATGACAGCTGATACAGTTACGCGCATACAGCTCCTTCCCCGCCTCCAGGTAGGTAGTGGGCATGGTCTTTACAGGAGGCACATCCACGATCGTGACCACCCACGGCATCTCATTGGCGTTCACATACAGCCATCCCGTGGCAGGATCATAAGCAGGCCCGCCCCATTCGGCGCCCCCATCCAGACCAGGCATCACCACGGTACCCTCCTTCGACATGGGGTTGAACATATTGCCGGTATGATACCCTTTCAGCCGGCGGCGGATATCCTGTATCGAACTGTCGGGCAGCAGGTTATTGATATCACTGTCCGAAAAGGTCTGCCGTACAAATGGCTTCGGCAGGGTGGGAAAAGGCTGTGTAGCGGACAGCTCCTCTCCCGGCAGCATGGAATTGACGGGCACGGGCCGTTCCTCGATGGGAAAAAGAGAATTGCCCGTCTCTCGATCCAGCAAAAAGACAAAGCCGGTCTTCGTAGGTTGCGCCACCGCATCGATGCTTTGTCCATTATGCATCACCGTTACCAGCGCCGGCGGAGTAGGCAGGTCCTTGTCCCAGGTATCATGATGTATCTCCTGGAAATGCCAGATCCTCTTACCGGTGGCCGCATCCAGCGCCAGCAGGCAGTCGGCAAACAATCCCTGTCCCTTGCGCTTTCCGCCATAGAAGTCGAAGGAGGCGCTGCCGGTAGGCGCAAAAACGATACCCCTCTTTTCATCCAGGCTAAACCCGGACCAGCAATTGGCGCCGCCGATGTGCCGCCAGGCCGTGGAATCCTCCCACGTATCGAAACCATACTCTCCCGGCTGGGGAATGGTATGGAATATCCATCGTATCCGTCCGGTATGGACGTCATACGCACGTATATGCCCGGGCGCCGCATCACTGCCTTCCGACACCCTGTCCCCCATGATCAGCAGGTCCTTGTATATCACCCCCGGCGAAGTGGCCGCGACATACAGATCATGGACGTCCCTGCCCAGCCCATCGTGCAAATCTACTTTTCCGCGAACACCGAATGAAGTGTCCCGCAGCCCCGTAGCAGCGTCGATGGAATAAAGCCACGAGCCCGCCGTAAAAAAGATCCGCTTCCCCGCCCCGTCCTGCCAGTAGACGACACCCCGGTTGTTGTTCAACCCAAAATTCGGATGGGTGCTGTTGTCACCAGGATCCACGGGATCAAAGACCCATCGCTGCCGCCCGGTGGCGGCATCCAGGGCAAATACTTTTAGCCGGGGAGTGGTGCCATAGAGAACCCCATCCACAAAAAGAGGACGGCACTGTATCTGCGAGTGATTGACAGAGTCCATATCCCCCGTATGATAGGTCCAGGCCACCCGGAGCCGCTGGACATTCGTAGTATCCACCTGGTCCAACGAAGAATAATGAATAGAGGGGTCTTCCCGCTGGTCATGGGAACAAGACGCCATTGACAGCGGTAGCAAGACATACCAGAGTCTTTTCATGATGATTTATTTCAGGGCTGAATCGTTTTCTTTCAGCAGAAAATCCTTACGCCCATCCGGCCCCGGCTCCCACTCCAGTATCGCCTCATCCGGCACAGGGACAATAGGTACTTTCCAGCTGGTGGAATGTTCGTTGTATGCTATATTGGACGCGGAACTGTAACAGCTGATAAGCGACCATCTCGGCCTGTCGGAAAGATTGGCCTCACTGCGGTGGAGGAGATTGCTGTGAAAGAACAACGCATCGCCGGGATCCAGCTCGCAATACACCAGCTCCATCGTCTTCAACGCATTTTCCACCATCCCCATGTCCGCGCCTACCTGCTCCCCGGCAAAGCCATGATTGACCCTTCCCATCTTATGCGAACCACGGATGACCTGCAGACATCCATTCTCTTTATTGGCCGGCGTCAGCGCCACCATGACGCTGATCATCTGGTTTGGGAACATGAACTGGTCCTTATACCAGTAGCCGTAATCCTGGTGCCATTCCCAGGCGCCCCCCACCTTCGGCTCCTTCTGCATCAGCTTGGTATGGAAATGACAGACAGGCGCATCGCTGTCCATCAGCCGCGCCACCGAGTCGATGACCCGCCGGCTTCTCGAAAGATAGCCGAATATATCGTCCCCCGGTGTAAACCACAACGACAGCCGGGTCTTCTTACCCGTCTGGTCATTCAGGTCCAGGGCATTCTTACGCATCACCTCATCTTCCAGCGCAGCCGCATACAGCTTGTCGGTCTCGGCCTGCGAGAAAAAACGCTTTATCACAACATATCCATCCCGCTCATACAGGACGGCTTCCTCCGGAGTAAGAACATGAAATGACATAACAATCGTTTTATTGGTTATAGGCCGGCTAAACCCCCAGACTCCACCCCTCCCGGTATGTCCGCCGGACGAACTGATTAGCCTCATCGAAATTGGTGATCTTCATATTCGGTCCATCCCACAATAGCTTAATATGCCTTCCGGGATAATCGAATCCCTTCCCATCGGCCCGCGCATGACGTACATCATAGCTGCGGATCGCCAGGTTCCCCATCAGCACTGTCTCCGTCAAAGGACCCGCTACTTTGAAGTTGGAGCTGAGATCCTTCTCCTTGTCACTCCCATAGCCGGCCATGACAGCGTCTATCCAGGCATTGTAATGCCCCTCCCGGTCCGCACCCGGCACCCGGGCAATCGTCTGCGGCACCACCGTCTTCGCCGTCAGCGAAGTAGGCAATAATTGAGGATCCTGCCCGTAGGTAGCACACATCATCTTACCCTTTGTTCCTATAAAGTAAGTAGCATTGTCCCCATCCCCAAAGACTTCATTAGGTCCCAGCTCTTCGGGCCGCTCGGGCTGTATGCCCCCATCCATCCAGTGAAGCTTGACGTCGGGCTTGCCGGCAGCACCCTTGAACTTTAAGGTAATATGAGAGGAAGGAGGACAGCTGTCTGGAAAATAGCCTTGTTTGAACTCTCCCACATAAACGCTCCCCACACTGCACTCAGCCTCGGTGGGATAACCCAGCTCCAATACCTGGAAGGCCGGCGCAATAATATGGCAGCCCATGTCGCCCAATGCGCCGGTGCCATAGTCCCACCAGCCACGCCAGTTGAAAGGCACAAGGTTGTCTACATAGTCCCGGTAGGGAGCCGTACCCAGCCACAGATTCCAGTCGAGCTCGGATGGTACGGGAGCCTTCGTAGTCGGCCACTGAATACCCTGCGGCCATACGGGACGGTTGGTAAAACAATATACTTCTGTGATATCTCCTATTACGCCGGCACGATACCAGTCGATGAGCTGACGGACCCCATCCCCGGATCCCCCCTGGTTGCCCATCTGGGTCACGACCTTATAGCGGGTCGCCGCCTGCGTTAGCATACGCGCCTCGTATATATCATGCGTCAATGGCTTCTGGATATACACGTGCTTACCCAACTGCATACAGGCCATGCCCATGACGGCATGCATATGATCAGGGGTGGAGATGCTGACCGCATCGAAGTGCTTGTGCTCTTTGTCGAGCAGCTCCCGATAATCTTTGTAGTATTTCGCGGAAGGGAACTTTTGTCGCATGGCCGCACTCCGGCGGTCATCTACGTCACAGAGGAAGGCGATATTCGCTTTGCCGCTGCCGGCAATATACGTGATATCCACCTCACCCTTGCCTCCCGCCCCTATCGAGGCGACAACCAGTTTGTCGCTGGGCGCAATAAAACCTTTACCTAATACATGACGGGGTACAATGTAAAAGCCGGCTGCCGCCATCAGACCCTTACGTAGGAATTCATTTCTTTTCATAATAGTAGATCGTTATCGATCTAAATTATGCCAAATTCCCCATTTAATTTTCGATCCCGGGTAATCCAGTGTATTTTTTGCCAGACAAAATTCTACCGACAGCCGTTATCAGCTCGGCGGGGTCCGCATCTTTTTCTATATAACCCGCCGCACCGGCCTTCATGGCGCGTAGCGCATAATATTCCCTGGGATATAAGGTGAGAATAAGAACAGGTAGCTCGGGAAAGCTTTGCCGCATCCGCTGGAGCGTATCGAGCCCCCCTCCGTCGGGCATGTGCAGGTCCAAAATGACCATATCCCAGTTGACAACGCTTAATTTTTCCATCCATTCCTCTCCGTCCTCGATCT
The DNA here is from genome assembly GCA_035546735.1 of Puia sp. Lineage (GTDB taxonomy): Bacteria > Bacteroidota > Bacteroidia > Chitinophagales > Chitinophagaceae > Puia. The sequence continues at coordinate 6,628 of DASZWE010000438.1, read as the reverse complement.
CCCCAAAAACTGCCTGGGGATATGCCTGCGTAAGTATCTGCCGAACGCCTTTCCTGATGATAGTATAATCATCCGCCAGTAGGATCCTGATCATAAAGTGGTTTTAGGTTTAAAATGGGCTAAACCAGGTTGCATTAGGGGCTACTAGTGGATCCTTATCCGGGATGTTAATAGTTAGGTCGTAGTGGAAATTAAATTTAAGGTGAATTCTCTATTCGACATAAAGATGCCCATAAGTATAAACACCTACGGGCATTAATCTTGACTTCGGTCAATTATGTATGAAAATCATCTATTTTTCGTCCTGAATGGATAATTGCATCTGTTCCAGGTCATGCTGTGTAAATTTCCCGGCAAACTGGATATACAGTCCTCCATCCCCGTCCCCCGCCAAAAATGCCACCTCCTTGACCCCATCTCCATCTCTTGACATCAGCCGCAGCCTGTCCTTCCCCTTCCGGATGCTTACCAGCTCCTCATACCGCTGATCCCGCAACGCACGCACCAACTTGTCCCACTGCTCTGCATCGGCAGCCTTCTTCTTGTCCATGACCATCACCTTCACCTGGGTCACCTTTTGTATCCAGTTACCATCCTCCTTTCCATGGAAGCTGGCCTGCAACATAAAGGACGCATTGGTGGAAAAAGAGGCCTGCTGGCCATAGCCGGCGCCCACTATCAGTATGAGCGCAACGGAGAGAATACATTTAGTCATATTATTTGTTTTTTCTTTTAGCGTTCTTGAGATCTTCCAACCCTTTTATATCCATGGAAGCCGACAGACGGGCCAGCTTGTCCAGGTCGATGTCCCCCACAAAACTCATCATGGTGAACCCATCCTTATCCGCCGCTATCATCAGCAGCTCATGAATGATACCGCCATTCTCTTTTATTACAAACCGGATGTTGTCATTCCCGTCCCGAACAGTGATCAGTTCCTCATATTCCTTCATATCTATCTTCGACAACGCCTCCTTGTAAAACACATACGGAGTGGTCTCGGTGCTGATGATCCGGAGACTCTGCAGCTTGCTCACCGTCTGCCGGATGTCCGCAGGAATGGTGTCCCACCTGACCTTCGACAAAAGCCGGAACATCCTCGGACTGATGCTGATCACGGAAAATCTGCTGTCCTCCACATACTTCCCGAAGAATTTTCCAATAGCATCGTCCTGCGCCCGGGACACGAACCCCACGAACAACAGCCCCAGGACAATCAATAGCTTTTTATACATCTTCATATGATCATTTTAATGGATGAAGACCCTTATTCATATTCTTCGAAGCGATCAGTAACGCTTTCTGCACAGCCGCCAGCGCCTGCTGCGGATCACTATACGTATCCTTCATCGTCGGCTTATCTCTTTGGTAAAGAGATAAGCCCAATCCCAGCACAATAACTGCCGCCGCCCCCCACCACGCCGCCCCCAATCGGGGCCGGGGCCGCACCCGCTCCATGATCCGCTCCTCCAGCTCTTTCCCTGGCTTCACCTCCGCCTCCTGCGCATAAAAAGAAAAGATATCCCGGTATGACTCCCATTCCAACGGCACATCCGCCCCCCGGAAATATTCCGCCAGCATCTTCTCTTCTTCCACCGTGGTCTCCGCCTGCCAGTACTTCTCCAGCAGCTGCACTACCTGTTCTCTTTCCATGAAGATTCTGTTTGAGTGATTGATTTTTTTATAGCACTCCTCGCCCTGAACAAATTCACCTTCACCTGGTCAAGACTTATCCCCAATACCTCCGCTATCTCATTATAACTAAAACCCTCCACCTCCCGCAGCTGGATCACCAGCTGCTGATGCTGCGGCAGCTCATCCATGCACTTCCTGATCTGTATAAAGGTTTCCTTGGCGATCATTTTTTCCTGCGGATCTTTATCATGACTGTTGACATCCATTGCTCCCTCCTCCCGCACCGGCCGTAATTGTCGCTTGCGCAGCAGGTCCAGACAGCCGTTCTTTACCGCAGTCATACAATAGGCCTCCAGACTCTGCCACCGCCCCCATTCCTCCCGCCGCGACCACAGCCGGATCATCACCTCCTGCACGACATCCTCCGCATCATGCCCATTGAGCAGTAGACGTAAGGCCAGCCGGTAAAGCTTGTCCTTCATGGGCAAAATGCGCTGGTGGAAGACTTCTAATGACATGCTTCTGTTTGTCTGGCCTTTGGCCGCAGGACCCGCGGTCCGTCTTCAATGACGGGATTTTTTTACGAATGTTACAGTCGATGTATCATTTTCGTACAATATCCCGAAACCTGCATCCATAATTCATTATTTATCATTAAATTAGAATACTGGCACAGGTTTACATCCAGATAAAGGTCACCAAATGAGGAATATGCTCAGGAACTACTTTACCATCGCCTTTCGCAATCTGAAAAAACACAGGATTTTTTCACTCGTGAACATCGTCGGCCTGGCAGTAGGACTGGCCGTATTCTGGCTGATGGCCCTCTATATCGCAGATGAACTCAGCTATGACAGATGGGAAGAAAACTCCAGCCGTATCTACCGGGTCGTCCATAGCGCCGAATGGCCGGGAGGCCAATTCCGCATGGCTCCTACCTCCGCCCTCTTTGCCCCCACTCTGAAAAAAGATTACCCCGAGATAGAAGAAGCCGCCCGCATCGACCCGGAAGGAGGAGGCACCCTCCTCTACCAGGACAAAAAGATCCAGGCTAATGATATCCTTTTTGCAGACAATTCCTTCCTCACCATATTCCAGCCATCCTTCCTGCAAGGCGATAGCCGCAGGGCTCTTTCCACCCCCCATTCCATCGTCCTGACCAGAAGCCTGGCGGAAAAATTATTCGGCGACGTCGACAATGCCCTGGGTAAGACAGTGGCCTTCCGGAACGATGACCAGCAGCAGGTGACAGGCGTCATCGAAGACATCCCCGCCAACTCGCACCTGGGGTTCAGCGCCCTGCGCAGCATGCCCGACCTCTCAGGTTCCCCCTGGATGGCCTTCGACAAATACACCTATGTGCTGCTTCGTAAGGACGCCGATCCCCGGCAGCTGGAAGCCCGCTTCCCGGCCTTCTTTCAGCGTCATCTAAGTCCCTTTATGGACAAGACACGCTACCGTATGTGGCTCCAGCCCCTGCCCTCCATTCACCTCCACTCCTCGGATCTGTCCTATGACATCGGCCGTAACAACAGCGACATCCGCTATATCTGGCTCTTCTCGGCCATCGCCGTCCTCATCCTTGTCATTGCCGTCATCAATTATATCAATCTCTCCACGGCCCGCTCCTCCATTCGCGTAAAAGAAGTCGGCGTCCGAAAGGTCATTGGCTCGGGCAGACGTCAGCTGATCAGCCTCTTCCTGGCGGAGTCGGTCCTGTTTACGCTCATCGCCGCAGCCATCAGCATCGGTCTCGCCGGTGTGCTGATACCCTTCTTTAACCAGCTGTCCGGCAAAAGCCTTACCCTGTGGCAGTTTGGAAAGCTCCCTACGCTGACCGTCCTCTTCGCCTTCACCCTCCTCACCGGCCTGACAGGAGGCATCTATCCGGCCCTCTTTCTCTCGGGCTTCCGGACGATCCCGGCGCTGAAAGGACAGCAGGGCAGCCAAAAGACCAATGCCCTCTTCCGCAAATCCCTCGTCACCTTCCAGTTCGTCATAACCATCGTCCTCATAGCCGGCTCCATCACCCTCTACGATCAGCTCCGGTATATGCATAACAAAGACCTTGGCTTCAACAAGCAGCAGGTCCTTACCTTCCATATCGATAACCCTTCCGTACGCGAACGCATAGCCGATCTGAAGAGCCGGCTGCTGAAAAGCCCCCTGATAGAAAGCGCAGGCGGCGCCGGTAACCCCATCGGCAACAACGACATCGGCTCCAATGCCTTCGATTTTCAACGCAACGATGGCTCCATGAGCACGGAAGGCCGGATGGTCCAGACCTTCTATATAGACGCAGACTATCTGCACACGCTCCGGATCCCGCTGGTAACAGGCAGGAATTTTTCCCCGGACATACCCACGGACCTCCACAACGCAGTCCTCGTCAACGAGACGCTTGCCGATCAGATGGGCTGGACCAGGCCTTTAGGCAAAATGGTCCGCGTACACACAGGGACTAATGACACAACCCGGAACGCATTCGTCATCGGAGTAGTAAAGGATTTCTCTATTTATTCATTACAGCATAAGATAGAGCCGCTGGTCCTTCAGCTGCCCCCGGTGCCAAAAGAGGACGACAACTGCTACGTCCGCCTGAGCAAAGCCAATATACCCGCCGCCCTTCGTTACATCGAAAACACCTACAGGGAGTTCGACCCGGCCGCATCCTTTGAATACCATTTCTTAGACGACAACTTTGAGCGACAATATGCCACGGAAGAACATGAAGGAAGGCTGCTGCTGGCCTTTACGGCCCTGGCTATCTTCATCGCCTGCCTTGGTCTCTTCGGATTGGTGACCTTCGCGGTGGAACAACGGACAAAAGAGATAGGCATCCGCCGGGTGCTGGGCGCCAGCGTAACAGGCATCGTCAGCCTGGTATCCAAGGACCTGATCCGGCCGGTGGTGCTGGCCATCCTGATAGCAACCCCTATTGCCTGGTACATCCTGCACAGATGGCTCGAAGGATATGCCTATCGGGTGGATATCACCGTTGGAATATTTGCCGGAGCGGGTTTGCTGGCCTTATTGATCGCCGCGCTCACCGTCAGCCTGCGCGCCAGACGGGCGGCCCGTGTCCCGCCGGCTAAAAGTCTGCGAACTGAATAAACAAACTACAATGCTTAAGAGCTATTTCACCATTGCCTGGCGCAATCTGTTACGCAACAAGACCAACAGCCTCATCAACATCGGAGGACTGGCCATCGGGCTCACCTGCGTCATCTTCATTACCCTGTACATACAGGACGAGCTGCGCTATGACAAGGGCTTCAGGATGTCCGACCGCATCTACCAGGTGACGCTGAATGCTAACTTCGGAGGCCAGGAGTTCAATACCTCCAACACACCTCCCCCGGTGAGCATTGACATGCACACGACATTCCCTGAAGTGGAGAGCAATACCCGCGTTTTCCGCATGGGCAATATAGCCGTCCATAATGCTGCCCCGACACTGAGTGACCGCCTCTTCACGGAGAAACAGCTCTGGGCGGTGGACTCCAACTTCCTCAAAGTATTCGACTATCCCATGCTGGAAGGCGATCCCGCCACCTGTCTGAATAAATATCATTCCATCGTCATCACGGAAACGATGGCCCGTAAATACTTCGGCAAGTCCGACGCTATTGGCGGATCGCTGGTCCTGGACACCTACCAGTCCCCCTTCGAGGTCACAGGCATATTGAAGGACCTGCCCTCCAACACCTCCCTGCAGTTCGATATGCTCCTTTCCACACGCGACTGCCCACCGGTGCAACGCTTCAGCTGGAGCTGGGTATGGAGCCAGATGACCTCCTACATCGTGCTCACGCCGCAGGCTGCCAAAGACCCCCGGGCCATCCAAAAGCTGGAGTCCAAATTCCCGGTGATGGTGCGTAAAGATGCGGCCCGGGCATTTGCCCGCATAGGCCAGCCCTTCGATGAATTTATCAAAAAAGGTGGCAGATGGGACTTCCACCTCCAACGGCTCACGGACATACACCTGCATTCGGCCAATATGGGCACCCCCTACGCCAACCTGGGAGATATCAAGTACGTATATATATTCTTAGCCATCGCCCTCTTTGTGGTCATCCTGGCCTGCATCAACTTCATGAACCTCTCCACCGCACAGGCAGGCCGCCGCGCCAAAGAGATAGGCATCCGTAAGGTCCTGGGTTCGAGGAAAGGCCGGTTGATCCGGCAATTCCTCGCCGAAGCCTTCGTCTACACCCTCATCGCCACGGGCATCGCCCTTCTGCTCGTATATGTATTGATGACGCCTTTTAATACCGTGTCCGGCCGGGTGTTGGAATTCCAGACCATCTTCCACCACGGCGTCTGGCTCATCATCGTCGCTCTCTTCCTCATCACGGCCTTGCTGGCGGGCAGCTATCCCGCCTTCTATCTCACTTCTTTCGAGCCGGTGGCCGTATTGAAAGGCGGCGGCCTCTTTGCAAAAAGCCTGGGCAACCAGCTGGTCCGCAATGGCCTGGTAGTATTCCAATTCACTATATCCATCGCCCTCATCGTCTGCACCCTCGTAGTATTCCGGCAGCTGAAATATGTCCGCAACATGGACCTGGGTTTCAAAAAAGATAATGTGCTGATCCTCCCTAACGTGGAGAAGCTGACAGGCAATTATTCACAGGCTCTGACGGGCAAAGAGGAAACACTCCGGCAGCAGCTGGCCACCATACCCGGCGTCACCAACGCCAGCCTCGCCACAGGCACCCTCGCCGATGACTATTCCGGCTTCACGGACTTCTATCAGCCCGTTCCCAACGGCGTCTCCGAGCCATTGGCAAAAGACCTCAGCCTCACTTCCTTTCTCACCGACGAACACCTCGTACCCGCCCTCCACCTGCAGATCATCAAAGGCCGCAACTTCTCCAGCAGCTTCTCCGACTCGGATGCGGTCATCGTCAACGAGGCCACGGTTCGGACAGTAGGCTGGAAAGATCCCCTGGGAAAAACACTGATCTATCCGGGCGATGACAACAAGACCTTT